>NZ_JAAALM010000166.1 GCF_009906395.1 Kineococcus indalonis | reverse complement strand
CGCCCGCGCCCGCTGCGAGCGCTGGGCCGCGCGGGCGGTGCGCGAGGCGCGCACGGGCGCGCGGGCGGCGCCGGCCGGCAGCGCGCTGGCGCTGGTCGCCGCGCACCGCGACCCGCGCGGGCGGCCGCTGGACGAGCGCACCGCCGCCGTGGAGCTGCTCAACGTGCTGCGCCCCACCGTGGCGGTGGCGTGGCTGGTGGCGCAGGCCGCGGTGGCGCTGCACGGCTCCCCGCGCTGGCGGCACGCGGTGGCCGCCGCCGCCACCGGCGGCCCCGAGGCCTCCCCCACCGCCGTGGCCGTCGCGCACGAGGTGCGCCGGCGGTACCCGTTCGTGCCGGCGCTGGCCACCCGGCTGCGCCGCGACGCGCAGGTCGGCGGGCACCGGCTGCGCACCGGCGACCGCGTCGTGCTCGACGTGGTCGGCACCCACCGCGACCCCGCGGCCTGGCCGGCCCCGGAGGAGTTCGACCCCGGCCGCTTCGAGGGGGCCGGGGTGTGCCCGGTCTCCGACGCCTTCGTCCCGCAGGGCGGCGGCGACGCGCGCACCGGGCACCGCTGCCCCGGCGAGCCCGCCACGGTGCGCCTGCTGGCGCAGGCCGTGGAGGTGCTGGCCGGTCTGCGGCTGGCCGTGCCGCCGCAGGACCTGCGGGTCCCGGCGCGGCCGGTGCCCTCGCGGCCGGTCAGCGGTTTCGTCGTCACCGAGGTCGACCCGGGCTCCGTCCCGGCGGCCGGACAGGAGATCTGAAGCATGCGGATCGTCATCACGGGAGCCAGCGGCAGCGTCGGCAGCGCGCTGCTGCGCCGGCTGGCCGCGCGCGGCGCGGGAGGGGCGCGGCACGAGGTCGTCGGGATCGCCCGGCGGCTGCCGCCCCCGCAGGAACCGCCCTACGACACGGCGAGCTGGGAGTCGCTGGACATCGCCGACCCCGCGCAGCGCGAGCGGCTGCACCGGGTGGTGCGCGGGGCGGACGCGGTGGTGCACGCGGCGTGGCTGATCCAGCCGGCGCGCGACCCCGCGGAGCTGTACCGGGTGAACCTCGGCGGCACCCGGGCGGTGGTGGAGGCGGTGCGCGAGGCGGGGGTGCCGCACCTGGTGCACCTGTCCTCGATCGGCGCGTACGCCCCGCGCCCGGCCGACGACCACCGCGTCGACGAGCACTGGCCCGTCACGGGGGCGCCGACGCTGCAGTACTCCCGCGAGAAGGTCGCCTGCGAGGAGTACCTGGACACCGTGGAGGAGGAGGTGCCCGGTCTGACGGTGACGCGCGTGCGCCCGGCGCTGGTGTTCCAGCGCGACTCCGCCAGCGAGATCGCCCGCTACTTCGCCGGCGCCCTGGTCCCGGCGCGCGCGCTGGGCCGGGTGCCGCTGCCGGTGCTGCCGCTGCCGCGGGGCCTGCGCCTGCAGCTGGTCCACGCCGACGACCTGGCCGACGGGCTGGCGCGGGTCGTCGAGCAGCGCGCCGGTGGCGCGTTCAACCTGGCCGACGAACCCGTCCTCGGCGGCCGCGACATCGCCGCGGCGCTGAACGCCCGCCGGCTCGTCGCCGTGCCGCACGGGGTGGCGCGCGCCGCCGTCGTGGCCAGCTACCACGCGCGCGTGCACCCCGTGCAGCCCGGCTGGTACGACCTGGCGCTGTCGGTGCCGCTGATGGACACCGACCGCGCCCGCACGGAACTGGGCTGGCAGCCGCGTCACGCGGCGGCGGACGTCCTCACCGAACTGCTCGCGGGGATGCGCGGGCACGCCGGGACCGGCTCGCCGGCCCTGCGCAGCCGCTCCACCGCGGAACCCGGCTCGCGGGTGGGCACGTGACGGACCGCGACCCCGCGGACCCCGCGCACGGCGGGGACCGAGCCGGCGGCGCGGCGCGCGCCGCCGGCCGGTTCGCCGGTGAGCGCCTCGCGCAGGCGGTGCAGCACCGCCGTCAGCAGGCGGGAGACCTGCATCTGGCTGATGCCGAGTTCCGCGGCGATCTGGGACTGGGTGGCGTCGCCGAAGAACCGCAGCGCCAGGATGCGCCGGTCGCGGTCGGGCAGTTCCGCCAGCGCCGGGGCCAGCGAGGCCAGGTCGTCCACCACGGACACCGCGTCGCCGGAGGCCACGAGGGTGTCGCCGACGGTGGTGTCGTCGTCGGCGCCGAGCCGGGCGTCCAGGGACACCGAGGAGTACGCGGCGGCGGCGCAGCGCGCCTCGCGCACCTCCGCCACCGTGGTGCCCAGCCGGCGCGCCAGCGAGCCCTCGTCGACGGCGGCGGCGTCCTCCTGCTCCATGTCGCGCTCCACCGAGCGCAGCCGGGAGCGCAGTTCCTGCAGGCGCCGCGGCGGGCGCACGTCCCAGCCGTGGTCGCGGAAGTGGCGGCGGATCTCGCCGGTGATGGTGGGGGTGGCGTAGGCGGCGAAGGAGGCGCCCTGGCCGGGGTGGTAACCGCGGGCGGCCTTCACCAGCCCCAGGAACGCCACCTGCACCAGGTCGTCCCAGGACTCGCCGCGGTTGCGGTAGCGGGAGGCCAGGCCGCGGGCCAGGTCGAGGTGCTCCACGACCAGCTCCTCGACGACCGGGCCGTGGGGTCGGGACGACGGCGTCGCCGGAGCGGCGTCGACGTCGGGAACTAGAGCGGTCACAGAACCCTCCGCATCAGTCCTTGCTCGATCACCAGGCGATCTGCTGCACCCGCGGGCACAGTCGAGCACCGACGAGGGGGGTCGGCAACCGCAGCCGGGCGGGGCCGCGCGCGGCGCCCCGCGGCCCCGCCGCGGGGCGGGTCCTCAGCCGGGCGGGGCCACCACGCCGAGCAGTTCCAGCAGGTGCACGAAGGCCTGCGCGAAGGGCCTGTCCCGCACGCGGTCACGCACCTCGTCCCAGTCCACGGCCTCGCGGATGCTGCGCACCACGCGCAGCGCCGGCGCGAAGTCCAGGGTGTGCTCGTCGAACGCGCACAGCTTGTGCACCACGACGTCGGTGGCGGTGATGACGGGCATCTCCACCGACAGCACCTCCGTCCAGGCGGCGCGCGCGAGCAGCTCGTCGTCGACGAGGACGCCGCCGCCGCGGTGCAGCAGGTCCACCTCCACGCCGTCGCTGAGGACCTTGAACAACCAGTCCTCCGGCGGGGTGAGCACCTCGTGGCCCGCGTCGCGGAAGTGCTCGCGCACCCGGTCGGCGTCCTGCGCGCGCAGGTCGAAGTCGACGTCGTGGACCGGTTCGGGCGCGCCGTGCACCCACGCCGCGTACCCGCCGGCGAGGGCGAACGGCACACCGGCGCGCTTGAGCTCGGCGGCCACCCGCACCAGCGCGGTGCGCCGCTGCTCGACGGTCGTGGCGGTCGCGTTGACCCCGGCGTCGACCTCCCCGTCGTTGCCCCCGTGGCTCCCCGTGTTCTCCACCGTGCTCCTCCAGGCCTCGTGCCGCACCCTGGGAGGGTGCGACTGGCGACCTTCAACATCCTGCACGGCAGATCGCTCGAGGACGACCGGGTGGACGTCGACCGCTTCGCGGCCGCCATCGGCTCCCTCGACGCGGACGTGGTGGCGCTGCAGGAGGTGGACCGGCTGCAGGAGCGCTCCGAGCGCGCGGACCTGACGGCCGTGGCCGCCGAAGCGCTCGGCGCCTCCGAGCACCGGTTCGTGGCGGCGCTGTCCGGCACGCCGGGGGCGACGTGGATGGCGGCCACCGGCGACGAGCAGCCCGACGAGGCCGCCTACGGCATCGCGCTGCTGTCGCGGCTGCCGGTGCACTCCTGGGAGGTGGTGCGCCTGCCGTCGGTGCCGTGGACGGTGCCGGTGGTCTTCCCCGGTCAGCGCCGCCCCAAGCTGGTGCGCGACGAACCGCGGGTGGCGGTGGTGGCGGTGGTGGAGGAACCGGCCACGGGGCGCTGCCTGACCGTGGCCGGCACCCACCTGTCGTTCCTGCCGGGCTGGAACACCTGGCAGCTGCGCCGCCTGGTGCGCACCCTGCGGCGCTGCTCGACGCCGGTGGTGCTGATGGGCGACCTGAACCTGGAGCCGGAGGCGGTGCGGCGCAGCACCGGCATGCGCCCGCTGGTGGAGGCCGACACGTTCCCGCTGACGCAGCCGCAGCGCCAGCTCGACCACGTGCTGGTCGGCGGGGAGGGCGCCGGCGGCCTGCGGGTGCAGCGCGCCGGTGCGCACCGGCTGCCGCTGTCGGACCACCTGGCGCTGACCGTCGACCTGGCCTGAGGCCCGTTCCCGCGCCGGCTCAAGAGCGCCCCGCCGCGCGCCGATGGAGGCACGAGCCGGTGCCGGACGGAGGGGTGGACGTGGTGGGCAGCACGGGAGGTGCGGTCGCCGCGGCGACCCCCGCGCGCGTCGGCGCGCCCGGCGACGAGGAGCTGGCGGGCGCGGTGCGGCTGGCCGCGGCGCTGGCCGGGGTGCGCCCCGGCGACGTGGAGCTGCTCCTGGGCGACGCGCAGTGCGCCCTGGAGGCCGGCGCGTCGTGCGCGTGCGCCCGCGTGCCGGTGGCCGACGCCCGCGGCGTGCCGCTGGGCTCGCTGTGCCTGCACGCGCCCTGCCCGGACCCGGCGGCCCCGGCGCGCCTGGAGGACCTCGCCCGGGTGCTGGCGCCCCTGCTGCAGCAGCGCTGCGGCGCGGCCCGCGAGGCGCTGGACGCCGGCGAGCAGCGCACGCTCGCCGAGCTGGTGACGGCCGAGGTGGAGCACCGCCGCGAGCTCACCGGGGCGGTGCTGGCCGCGGTGGACGTCGGCATCCTCGTCGCCGACCCCGAGGGCCGGCTGCAGATGGGCAACGACACGGCGATCGCCTGGCTGGGCCAGCCGTTGCGCGACGACCTCGACCCGCGGGACCAGCCCGCCCACTACGGCCTGTACGGCCCCGGCGGGCGCACCCTGCTGACGGCGCGGGACTCCCCGCTGCAGCGGGCGCTGCGCGGGGAGGACGTCACCGGCGCCGAGGTCGTCATCGTCCCCTTCGGGGGCCCCTCCCTCACCACGCTGTGCACGGCCCGCGTCATGCGCAGCTCCCGCGGCGAGCTGCTGGGGGCGGTCGTGGCGATGCACGACGTCACCGCCTCGCGCGCCCGCGAGGCGGCGCTGGCGCGCGCGCACGCGCAGCTGGCCGAGCACGCCGAGCACGTGGAGGCGCTGGCGCGGGCCTCGCGCGCCGTGGCCACCGCACCGGACCCGCGCGAGGCGGTGTGCGAGGCGGTGCGCCAGCTCGCCGGCGCCGACGCGGTGCTCCTGCTGCAGCCGGAGGGCCCCGGGCACCTCGTGGCCACCGCCTCGGCGGGCGCCGCCCCGGCGGGCACCGCCCCGGGCGACGGGGCGCACCCGGCCCTGCGGGTGGACGTCGGCTCCCGCAGCAGCCTGACGGCCACCGCGTTCCTCGACGGCGAGCAGGTCTTCGCCCCCGACGTGGCCCGCCACCCCGGCGTGGACCCCCGCCTGGCGCGCTCGGTGGGCGCCGTGTCCGCGGTGTGGCAGCCGGTGCTGCTGCGCGGCGACGAGCCGATCGGCGTGCTCAGCGTGGTGTGGCACCGGCACGTGCCGGTCCTGCCGCCGGCGGTGGCCTCGCTGCTGGGCACCTTCGCCGCGGAGGCCGCGCACGCCGTGGAGCGCGCGGACCTGCTGGCGCGCCTGGAGCGCGCCGCCGAGCACGACGCGCTGACCGGCCTGGCGAACCGGCGCCGCTGGGACGAGGCGGCGGCGCTGGAGGTCGCCCGCGTGCAGCGCACCGGGGCTCCGCTGACGTTCGCGCTGGTCGACCTGGACCGCTTCAAGCGCTACAACGACACCTTCGGCCACCTGGAGGGCGACGCGCTGCTGCGCGAGTTCGCCGCGGCCGCCACGCGCTGCCTGCGCGAGGGCGACACCCTGGCCCGCTGGGGCGGGGAGGAGTTCGTGCTGGCCCTGCCCGGGTGCACCGCGCAGGAGGCGGCGCGGGTGGCCGACCGCATCCGCGCGGTCGTGCCCCGCGGGCAGACCGCGACCGTCGGGGTGGCGCAGTGGGCGCCGGGGCTCTCCGCCTCCGACGTGCTGGCGCGCGCCGACGAGGCCCTGTACCGCGGCAAGGACGGCGGGCGCGACGCCACGGTGCTGGCCCCGCCCCCCTGAGCGCCCGGCCGGCTGCCGGCGAAGTCCTGTCCAACGTTGCAGGCAGGTGCTAGCGTCCGCGAGAACCAGCGGGGACACCGGGGTCCCCGCACCGGGTCAGGGACGGACGGCGTGACCAGTTCTCCTCCTCCTCCACCGCGCCGCGCGATCAGGCGGCGCTCCCTCCTCCGCGGCGGCCTGGCCGCCGGCGGCCTGGGTCTGGCGGCGGGCACGGCCGGGTGCGGCAGCGCCCTGTCGGCCGGCATCGCCGGCACGCGCCTGGACCCGGGCACCGTCACCTTCTGGAACCTCTTCGGGGGCGGTGACGGCGCCCGGCTGCTGCTCATGCTGGACGAGTACCGCCGCCAGCAGGGCAGCACCGACTCGCTGCAGGCGGCGACGTTCGCCTGGGGCAACCCTTACTACACGAAGGTCTCCCTGGCGACGCTGGGCGACAAGCCGCCGGACGTGGCGGTCTCCCACCTGACGCGCGCCACGAACCTGGCCGCGGCGGGCCTGCTCGCCGAGATCACCGAGGACGTGCTGGCCCTGGCCGGGCTGTCCGCGGCGGACTTCAACCCCAAGGCCTGGCAGGCCTCCCAGCACGAGGGCCGCGTCTACGCGATCCCGATGGACACCCACCCGTGGGTGGTGTTCTCCAACACCGCCGTCTGCGAGCAGGCCGGGCTGCTCGGCCCGGACGGCGCGCTGGCGCCGATCACCGGCATCGAGGCGTGGGAGGCGGCGCTCACCGCGCTCAAGGACGTCACCGGGCAGTACGGGGCCAGCACCGCGACGGTCAACGACACCTCCAACTGCTGGCGCTACCTGCAGACGATGTACTCCCAGCGCGAGGGCAACACCCCCTTCCTCTCCGAGGAGGGGCAGGAGATCACCATGAACGACGACCTGCTGGTCGACACCCTGGCGATCATGCAGGGCTGGACGCGCAGCGGCCTGATGCCCGCCACGATCGAGGGCGCCGGCGCCCAGACGCAGATGTTCCAGGGGCAGTCCGGGCTGTACTTCAACGGCGAGTGGGAGATCACCACCGCGCAGGGCATCGAGGGCCTGGAGTTCAGCATGGGCCCCTTCCCCACCCTCTTCGACCAGCCGGCCGCCCAGGCGGACTCGCACGCCTTCGTCCTGCCGCTCATGGAGCGCGACGAGGACCAGTTGAGGCGCACCATGGGGTTCGTGAAGTCGATGCTCGACCAGGGCATGACCTGGTCCGAGGGCGGGCACGTGCCCACCTACCTGCCGATCTTCCAGTCGCCGGAGTACCAGGCCCTGCAGCCGCAGGCGAACTACGCCCCCGTCGCCGACTACGCCGTCTACGACGCTCCGGCCTGGTACTCCGGGTCCGGGTCCAACTTCGAGGAGATCGTCGGTGCCGAGATCGGCCTGACGCTGCAGGGCTCGAAGTCGCCCGAGGACGCCGTCGCCAGCATGCGCTCGCAGCTGGAGGCCTACGCGCGGACGGCGAACCCGCTGTGAC
>NZ_JAAALM010000165.1 GCF_009906395.1 Kineococcus indalonis | reverse complement strand
GCGGCTGGCCGACGCAGCCGCTGCAGGCCGGTGCGGGCGAGCAGCACGACCCGTGGACGACCCCGGGCGGCCCCACGCCCCCCGGCGGCGGCTCCGGCGACGGCTCCGGCGGCTCCGGCGGCGGGCGCGGCCGGCGGCCGGGCTGGCTGGGAGTGACGGGCGTGGCGGTGGCCTGCGCGGTGGCGGCCAGCGCGCTGACCGCGGGCCTGCTGGGCGCCTTCGGGCAGGAGGGGGGCACCGCCGCGCCGGCGTCCTCGGCCGGCACGCGGGTCCAGGGGGTCAGCGAGACGACCGTGAACTGGCAGGGCGTCGCGAGCGCGGTCGCCCGCAGCGTGGTCTCGGTGGCCGTGACGTCCTCCACGGCGTCCGGGGAGGGCTCGGGCATCGTCTACGACGCCTCCGGACGCGTCGTGACCAACAACCACGTCGTCAGCGGCGCCGGCGCGGACGCGCGGATCACGGTCACCCTGGACGACGGGCGCGAGTACACCGCCACGGTCGTGGGCACCGACCCGGCCACCGACCTCGCCGTGATCCAGCTGCAGGACCCGCCGAGCGACCTGCAGCCGGCCACGTTCGCCGACTCCGACGAGGTCGTGGCAGGTCAGGCGGTCATGGCGCTGGGCAACCCGCTGGGCCTGGCCGGCAGCGCCACCACCGGCATCGTCTCGGCCGTGGACCGCCCGGTGCTGACCACGGCGGAGGACCAGAGCCAGCAGCAGAGCCCGTTCGGCAGCCCCTTCGGGCAGCAGACGACCGCCGAGACGGTGGCGACCAACGCCATCCAGACGGACGCGGCGATCAACCCGGGCAACTCCGGCGGCGCGCTGCTGGACTCCAGCGGCCGGGTCGTCGGGGTGAACTCCTCGATCGCCTCGCTGAGCACCAGCGCCTCCAGCTCCCAGTCCGGCAGCATCGGCCTGGGCTTCGCGATCCCCTCCAACGAGGTGCGGATGATCGCCGACCAGCTCGTGGCGGACGGCAGCGCCGAGCACGCCTGGCTGGGCGTGAGCCTGGCGCAGCAGGACGCCACCGTCACCGCCGGCGGGGTCACCCGCACGGGCGCGCAGGTCGCCGAGGTCACCGACGGCGCCCCGGCCGCGCAGGCGGGCGTGCGCACCGGCGACGTCGTCACGGCGGTGGACGGGCAGTTCACCGCCGGCTACGAGTCGCTGACCGCGACGATCCGGGAGAAGGCCGTGGGCAGCGAGGTGACGCTGACGGTGGTGCGCGACGGCCGCGAGGAGGAGCTGACCGCCACGCTGACCGCCCGCCCGGAGAGCTGAGCCGGCGCCCCGGCGCGCACCGGGTGCTCAGCGCACCGGGTGCTCAGCGCACCGGGTGCTCGCGGACCAGGTGCTCGCGGGCCAGGGGCAGCCACCAGGCGGCGGCCAGGGCGGGGTCGTCCAGGGCCGCGGTGCGCGCCCGCGCGCCGGGGTCCGGCACCTCGCCGGGCGCCGCGGGCAGCAGGCCGTCGTGGCGCACCGCGGTGCCGGCGGGCCCGTGCCGCCAGGTGCGCCGGAACCCCAGGGCCGGGCGCCCGCACGCGCCGCCGGGGGCCGCGGGCAGCTCGCCGCGGGCGGTGAGCAGGACGCCGCCGGCGGCGGGCACGAGCAGCAGGTGCGCGCCGTGGGGGGCGGGCACCCGCGCGCAGCGCACGACGTCCACGCGCACCCCGGGGGCCGGGGAGGTGGTCGCCAGGACCTTCTCCCCGCGCCGCTTGGGGGTGCGCAGGCCCGCCGCGCGCACGCGCCGCAGCAGCTCGCGGGTGCTGACCGCCTCGGCGCCGGCCTCCACGGCGCGGCCGACCAGCTCGGCGGGCACGTCGTAGTGGTCGCCCTCGAAGGCGCCGCGCGGCACGCCGAGGGCGGCGGCGAAGGCGTGCAGCTCCTCCAGGGAGCGGTCGCTGGCCAGGTGGGCCCACCAGCGCCCGTGCGCGGGCCAGCGGGCGGGGTCGACCAGGACGCTCACCGGGCGCTCGCAGGTGCGGGCTGCGCGCGCCGCGGGAGGCACCGGCGGCCCCGGCCGGCGGGACGGTCGGCTGCTGTGGACGGCGGCGGCACCGGGCTCCTCGCGCCGCCTAGCGTCGCGCTCCTCGGCGGGGAGGGACGGCTCTCCCCCACGCGGCGCGGGTCGCTCCCGCGCGGAGGAGGATGCCATGAGCAGGTTCGAGGTCGACAGCGCGCGCGTGCAGCAGGCCGGTGCGGCGGTCTCGGTCTCGGCGGCCGCCCTGGCCAGCGAGGTGGACGGGATGATGCGCCACCTGCTGGACCTGGAGTCGTGCTGGAAGGGCGAGGCCGCCAGCGGCTTCCAGGCGCTGAGCGCGCAGTGGCGCGGCACCCAGGACAGGGTGCGCGCCTCGCTGGAGGAGATCCAGCGGGCGCTGGCGCAGGCCGGCCGTCAGTACGCGGACGTGGAGACGGCCAACGCGCGCATGTTCGCCGGCTGAGCCGGACGTGCGGGGAGCCCCCACCTTCTTGGCCTGGATGTCGTTCATGTGGCACCTCCCGTTCATCTTCTGTTCACCTGAACCTACGCCTCTCCCGGATCGAAATCCAGTCAGGACCGCGTCAACACCGCGTCAGGCAACGAATCGTGATGCGCTCGTTACCAGTCGTCAGGAACAGGGGTGCGTGGGAGGCCCGCACCCGCAGGGCCGCTTAGGGTGAAGCGGTGACGAGCGTCCACCTGGGGCTGCCCGCGGTGCGCCCGGCGGGCGCGGGCCCCGTCGCGGTCGTGCCGGACGAGCGCTTCCGCACCGGCCCGCTGCGCGACCGGCACGGGCGCACCGCGCGCGACCTGCGGGTCTCGCTCACCGACCGCTGCAACCTGCGCTGCCACTACTGCATGCCGCCCGAGGGCCTGCCCTGGCTGGAGCGCCCCGCCGTCCTCGACGACGGCGAGGTCGTGCGCCTGGTGTCGCTGGCCGTGCGCGAGCTCGGCGTGCACGAGGTCCGCTTCACCGGCGGCGAGCCCCTGCTGCGCCGCGGCCTGGAGGACGTCGTGGCCGCCACCGCCGCGCTGCGCACCCCCGGGGGCAGGCGCGTGCGCACCTCCCTGACCACCAACGGCATCGGCCTGGCGCGCCGCGCCGCCGGCCTGGCCGCCGCCGGCCTGGACCGGGTCAACGTCTCCCTGGACACCCTGGACCCCCAGCGCTTCGCCGCCATCACCCGCCGCGACCGCCACGCCGACGTGGTCGCCGGGGTGCGCGCCGCCGCCGCCGCCGGCCTGGCGCCGGTGAAGGTCAACGCCGTGCTGCTGCGCGGCGTCAACGACGACGAGGCCGCGCCCCTGCTGCGCTGGGCGCTGCGCGAGGGCTACCGGCTGCGCTTCATCGAGCAGATGCCGCTGGACCCGCACGGCACCTGGCAGCGCAGCGACATGGTCACCGCCGAGGAGGTCCTGGCCGCGCTGCGCGCCGAGTTCGACCTGCGCGAGCGCCCCGCCGCCAGCCGCGGCTCCGCCCCCGCCCAGACGTGGGACGTCACCGACCGCGAGGGCCGCACCGGCGACGTCGGCGTCATCGCCTCGGTGACCCGCCCCTTCTGCGGCGACTGCGACCGCACCCGGCTGACCGCCGACGGGCAGGTGCGCACCTGCCTGTTCTCCACCACCGAGACCGACCTGCGCGACGCCCTGCGCGCCGGCGCGAGCGACGACGAGCTCGCCGCGGCCTGGCGCGCGGCGATGTGGGGCAAGCGGGCCGGCCACGACATCGACGACCCGGGGTTCCTGCACCCCGCCCGTCCCATGAGCTCGATCGGGGGCTGACGTGAGCGAGGGCACCACCGCGACCACCACCGGCGCGGGCACCGGTCCGGGCGCGCACGCCGGGGCGCCCGGGCGGCGCGTGGGCGTGCGCTACTTCGCCGGGGCCGCCGCCGCGGCCGGCGTGGAGGAGGAGGTCGTCGAGCTGCCCGCCGGCGCCACGCTCGCCGACCTCGTCGCGCACGTGGGCGCCGCGCGCGGGGCGGACCTGCGCCGCGTGCTGGCCGCGTGCACCTTCCTGCTCGACGGCGTGGGCGCCGGCCCCGGTGACGTGCTGCCCGCCGGCGCCGCCGTGGACGTGCTGCCGCCCTTCGCCGGCGGCTGAGAGCGCCCCGGGCGGCGCGCCGGGGCCGCACCCCGCGGGGCCGCTGAGCCGCGCCGGCGCGCTCAGGCCGCGAACGGCGCCGGGTCGAAGGTGCCGTTGCGCTCGCGGAAGGCCGTGGCAGTGTCCGGCCACAGCAGCGTCAGCCGCCCGCTGCGCGGGTCCACGTACCAGTTCGTGCAGCCCCCGCGCAGCCACACCGTGCCCGCCGCGGCCTCGTCAAGCCCGCGGGTGTAGCTCTCCTGCGCCGCGGCGGTGACCTCCAGCGGCCCGCCGGTGCGGGCCAGGTGGTCCAGCGCGCCGGCCAGGTAGCCCAGCTGGCTCTCGATGACGTGCACGGCCGAGTTGTGCCCCAGCGTGGCGTTGGGGCCGTCCAGGACGAACATGTTGGGGAAGCCGTGCACGACCGTCGAGGCGTGCGAGACCATCCCGTCCGCCCACGCCTGCGCCAGCGTGCCGGTGCGCCCGGTGACCAGCTGCGCGTACGGCTGGGCGGTGGTGGCGAACCCGGTGGCCAGCACCAGCGCGTCCAGCTCCGCGCGCGTGCCGTCGGCGGCCACGGCCGTGCGGCCCTGCACGCGCCGCAGCGCCGAGGGCACCCACCGCACCCCCGGGCGCTGCAGCGCGGGGTAGAAGTCGTCCGAGAGCAGCACCCGCTTGCAGCCCACCTCGTAGTCCGGGGTCAGCGCCGCGCGCAGCGCCGGGTCCGGCACCTGCGCGGCCAGGTGCTCCAGCGCCCGCGCGCGCAGCCGCGCCAGCTCCCCCGGCTCCCGGTGCCGGGCGGCGATGCCGGTCTCCATCTGCGCGAAGACGTCCTCGCGCAGGCGGCGGGCCGCGGCGGGGTCGGCGGCGAAGCGGGCGCGCTCGGCCGGCGAGTACGCGCGGTCCCCGCGCGGGACCACCCACGGGGCGCTGCGGGCGAACACCGTCAGCCGCGCGGCCCGCCGCGCCAGCTGCGGCACGACCTGCACGGCGCTGGCCCCGGCGCCCACGACCCCCACGCGCGCGCCGTCCCAGGCGACGTCCCCGCGCCAGCGCGCGGAGTGCACCACGGGCCCCTCGAAGGAGGACAGGCCCTCCACCTGCGGCGGGCGCGGCTCGGTGAGGCGCCCGGCCGCCAGCACCAGGGCGCGGGCGCGGAAGCGCCCCGCGGCGCTGAGCACCTCCCAGCGCTGCGCGGCGGCGTCCCAGCGCGCCGAGCGCACCTCGGCGCGCAGCCGCACCCGGTCGGCGACCTCCCGGGACACCGCGCGCAGGTAGGCGTGCACCTCCGCGCCGGGCGCGAAGACCCGCGACCACGACGGGTTGGGCGCGAAGGAGAAGGAGTACAGGTGGGCGGGCACGTCGCACGCCACCCCGGGGTAGGTGTTGTCGCGCCAGGTGCCGCCGACGTCCCCGGCGCGCTCGAGCACGACGAAGGACTCCCGGCCCCGCCGCGCCAGGGTCAGCGCCGCCCCGATGCCGGCGAAGCCCGCCCCCACCACGACGACGTCGACGTCCTCGACGCCCCGGGCGTGCGCGGCGCCCCCGGGGTGCCCGGCGTGCGCGGTGCCGCTCACGCCGGGACGGCCGCCGGACCCACCGGGTCCACCGGGCCGTCGGCGTCGCCGTAGCGGGTGGTGCGCCGGCGCACCCCGCGGCCCAGCGCCGCGGCGGTGCGCTCCACGTCGGCGCGCGTCATCGTCAGCCCCCGCTCCTGCCCGGCGGCGGGGTCCAGCTCGCCGTCCAGCAGCAGCCCGCCGAGGTCGTCGGCGCCCCCGGCCAGCACCTGCAGCACCAGCGGCCCGGGCAGCTTGGGCCAGGCCGCCTGCACGTGGTCGATGCGCCCGGCCAGCAGCAGCCGCGCCACGGCGACGACGGCGCGCACCTCGCGCGCGTCCGGGCCGGGCCGGCACCCGGCGGGCAGCGCCGCACCGGGCGGCGGCACGAACGGCATGGGGATGAACTCGGTGAACCCGCCGGTGCGCTCGGCGACGCCGGCCAGCAGCCGCAGGTGGGCCACCTGGTGGGCGGGGGTCTCCACGTGGCCGTGGACCATCGTGGCCGTGGACGTCAGGCCCACCTCGTGGGCGGTGCTGACCAGCTCCACCCAGCGCGCCACCGGCAGGTCCGGCCCGCCGGCCAGGCGGGCGCGCACGTCGTCGTCGAGGATGCGCGCGCCCGTGCCGGGCACCGAGCCCAGGCCGGCCTCGCGGGCGGCGCGGAGGAACTCGCGGGGGCTGCTGCCGCGGCGGGCGGCGGCGTCGGCGACCTCGGCGGGGCGGAAGGCGTGCAGGTGGATCCCCGGGGCGCCGGCGGCCACGTCGCGCACCAGCTCCAGGTACCCGTCGGCGGGGGCGCCGGGCGGCAGCGGGCCCTGCGCGCACACCTCGCTGGCGCCCAGGCGCTGGGCCTCGGCGGCCAGCTCGCGCACCCGCGCCCGGGCGGTGGGGGTGCCGGCGCCCACCCGCTCCACGTCGAGGTTGCGGTTGACGACGTACGTCACGTCCCCGCCGGCGCGCTGGGCGCGCACCGCGTCGGCGATCGCGCACAGCTCCTCCAGGGCGGGGCCGTCGGCGCCCAGCAGCGCCTGCGCCTGCGCGTCGCTGAGCCGGTCGGGGTCGGAGGCCGCGGTGCGCAGGGCGGCGCGCAGGTCAGCGGTGGGCACGCGGCGAGGCTAACCCGGCCGGTGCCGGGCGGCGCCACGCGGGCACCGGCGGCGGCGCGGGCGGCTCCGTCAGGGGCAGTCGACCCACTCGGCGCCGCCGTCGGCGAAGCGCTGGTGCTTCCACACCGGCAGCTGCGCCTTCACCTCGTCCACCAGGCGCGCGCAGGCCGCGAACGCCTCGGCGCGGTGCGCGGCGGAGACCGCCACCGCCAGGGCCACGTCGCCGACCGCGAGGTCGCCCAGGCGGTGGCTGACGGCGACGGCGTCCACCGCCGAGGCCGCGGCCACCTGCGCCACCACCCGCGCCAGCACGTCCGCGGCGCTGGGGTGGGCCACGTAGCGCAGGTCGTCCACGCCGCGGCCGCCGTCGTGGTCGCGCACCACGCCGGCGAAGGTCACCACCGCGCCGGCGGCGGCGTCGGCCACGAGGGCGGCGTGCTCGTCGACGTCCAGGACGTCGACGGTGACCGCGGCGCGGGCCACCCGCCGGGCCGGGGCGCGCAGGCGCGAGGTGTCGGGTGCGCTCGTCACGCGCCCAGGGTAGGCGCGGGGGTGCGGGCGCGCCGCGCCCCGCCGTGGGGGAGACTCCCGGCGTGGAGGACTGCGGGAGCTGGCGGGTCGTCGTGCCCGTCAAGGGCGGCGGCGCGGCCAAGACGCGCCTGGCCCTGCCGCCGGGCCCGCGCCTGGCCCTGGCCACGGCGATGGCCCTGGACTGCCTGGAGGCGGCGCTGCGCTGCGGCGCCGTGCAGGCCGTGGTGTGCGTCAGCGACGACGGCGCGGTGCGCGCCGCCGCCGCGGACCTGGGCGCCGCGGCGGTGCCGGCCGGCGGTCCGGGCCTGGCGCGCGCGGTCGACGCG
>NZ_JAAALM010000164.1 GCF_009906395.1 Kineococcus indalonis | reverse complement strand
CAGGTGCGCGGCCCGCACGAACTCGTGCAGGCGGGCGCGCTCCTCCTGCGGCATCTCCCCGACGCCCGTCCACGTGAACAGGTTGTTCCAGTTGTCGCTGACCAGCGGCATGAAGTCGGGGTCGGCGGCGGCGGCGGTGGCGCTCAGCGGCAGCAGGGCGGCACCGCCCAGGGCTGCCAGCAGGGACTTCGCGGGACGGCGCACGGGCACCTCCGTGGTCGGGGCAGGGTGAGGGGCGCACGCTACGCAGCGCGCGCGTCGGCGCGGCGAACGCGCGGCGACGCGGGGCCGAACAGCGCACAGGCACCTCACACCTTGGCACTCACACCCTGGCACTCACACCCTGCGGGCGGTCAGCAGCAGGTGCTCCCACTCCATCGCGAAGCCTGCGCCCCCCAGCGCGGCCGAGGCGGCCAGCTCCTCCAGCCGCTGGTCCAGCTCCGCCGCGCGCTGCGGCGCCAGCGCCGAGCGCACCGCGCGCACCGGCCCGTAGCGCTCGGTGAAGAACTCCCGGAACGCCGCCGGGTCCGCGAAGCGCTCCACCCGCAGCGGCAGCCGCTGCAGGCGCACCTCCGCCACGTGCTCGCCCAGCAGCTCCAGCACGTGCTCCTCGCGCCCCCACAGCGCCGGCGGCTGCACCCCGGCCGGCGGTGCGGGCGCGAACGGGGCCAGCACCCCGAACACCCGCCCCACGAAGCCCTCCGGCGTCCAGGCGGCCAGCGCGATGCGCCCCCCGGGGCGGCACACGCGCAGCAGCTCGGCGGCCGCGCGCTCGTGGTGGGGAGCGAAGGCCACGCCCACGCAGGAGAGCACCACGTCGAAGGCGGCGTCGGCGAACGGCAGCGCCTCCGCGTCCGCCTCCACCCACTCCACCCGCACGCCCTCCTCGGCCGCCCAGCGGCGCCCGGCGTCGAACAGCTCCGGCGTCAGGTCCGCGGCGACCACCGAGGCGCCGCGCGCGGCCGCGCGCACGGCCGCGTTGCCGCTGCCGGCCGCCAGGTCCAGCACCCGCTCGCCGGGGCCCACGCCGGCGGCGTCGACGAGCTCGCGGCCCAGGTCCGCGATCACCTCGCGGGCCACCGAGGGGTAGTCCCCCGACGCCCACACCGCCCGGGCCCGCTCCTTCAGCGCGCGGTCCGCACCGGGCACGCTCCCCACCACGCTCACGGCGACCTCCTCGTCGGTGCGCGCGGCCCCGCGCCGCGCGCACGCACGATGCTGCGCGCTGCGGCCCGCCGTGCCCAGTGCACGATCTGTACCGGCCCTTCCGCGCCCCGCGCCCCGCTCCTACCCTCGCGGGATGGGGGCGCCCTACCACCAGTTCTGCCCCGTCGCCAAGGCGATGGAGCTGCTCGACGAGCGCTGGACGCTGCTGGTGGTGCGCGAGCTGGTGTGCGGCGCGGAGCGCTTCAGCGAGGTGCGCCGCGGGCTGCCGCGCATGTCGCCCACGCTGCTCTCGCGCCGGCTGCACACCCTCGCCGCCGCGGGCGTCGTCGAGCGGCACCAGCGCGGCGAGGACGTGCGCTACGTCCTGACCGCCGCCGGGCGCGAGCTGGAACCGGTGGTGCGCGCCCTCAGCGTCTGGGGCACCCGCTGGGTCGGCGAGCTGGGCGACGCCGACCTGGACCCCGGGCTGCTGGTGTGGTCCATGCACCTGGCCGTGGCGCGCGCGCAGCTGCCGCCCGGGCGCACCGTGCTGCGCGTGCGCTTCGAGGGGCCCCCGGCCGCCGGGGACTGGTGGATGCTGCTGAGCGCCGAGGACGTCGACCTGTGCGACGCCGACCCCGGCTTCGACGCCGACGTGGAGCTGCGCACCGACCTGCGCACCCTCACCCGCGTCTGGCGCGGCGACGTGCCGTGGCAGCGCGCCCTGCGCTCGGGCGCGGTGCGCCTCAGCGGCCCCGGGCCGCTGCGCCGCGCGCTGCCCTCGTGGTTCGAGCTGCCCGCGTGGGCGGGCGTGCCCCGGCCCGTGCCGGACCGGGGCGCGCCGGACCGGGGCGTGCCGGACCGGGGCGTGGCGCCCCGGCGGTGAGGGGTTCAGCGGTGACGGGCGACCTCGTACAGGGCGATGCCGGCGGCGACCCCGGCGTTCAGGGACTCCACCGCCCCGGCCATGGGGATGCTCACCACCTGGTCGCACGTCTCGCGCACCAGGCGCGAGAGCCCGGCGCCCTCGGCGCCGACCACCACGACCAGCGGGCCGTCGGCCAGCTGCAGCTGCGGCAGGGCCACGTCGCCGTCGGCGTCCAGGCCGACGACGAACAGCCCGGCCTCCTTGTACTCCTGCAGCGCGCGGGTCAGGTTCGTGGCGCGCGCCACCGGCACCCGCGCCGCGGCACCGGCCGACGTCTTCCACGCCGAGGCCGTCATGCCCGCCGCGCGGCGCTCGGGCACCACGACGCCGTGCCCGCCGAAGGCGGCCACCGAGCGCACCACCGCGCCGAGGTTGCGCGGGTCGGTGACCCCGTCCAGCGCCACCACCAGGGGCGGGCGGCCGGAGTCGGCGGCGGCGTCCAGCAGGTCCTCCGGGTGCGCGTACTCGTACGGCGGCACCGACGCCGCCACGCCCTGGTGCACCGCGCCCTCGGTGAGGCGGTCCAGGTCGGCGCGGGAGGCCTCCAGCAGCGGGATGCTCCGGTCGCCGGCCGCGGCGAGGATCTCCTTGACGCGGTCGTCGGAGTCGATGCGCGCGGCCACGTACACGCCGGTGATCGGCAGCCCCGCGCGCAGCGCCTCCACGAGGGAGTTGCGCCCGGCGATCCACTCGGTCTCGCCGGTCTTCTTCGCCGTGCGCCGCGCCGGTGGCCGCCCGCCGGGGCGGGGGTTGGTCGTGGCGGCGCGGTGCGCCGCCTTCGCCGCGCGCGCCGCGGCCGGGTGGCCGGTGCGCTCGGTCGCCTTCGGCGTGGGGCCCTTGCCCTCCAGCGACCGGCGGTTCTTGCCGCCGGTGCCGATGGAGGGGCCCTTCTTGCCCTTGCTGACAGCGCCTCGGCGCTGGGAGTTGCCCGCCACTACTTCTCGCCCTCCAACGCCCACCGCGCACCGGTGGGCGTGTCCTCGATCACGATGCCCGCGTCCTTGAGGGAGTCGCGCACCGCGTCCGCGGTGGCGAAGTCGCGCGCGGCGCGGGCGGCCGCGCGCTCGTCCAGACGGCTGCGCACCAGGACGTCCAGCGCGTCGCGCGCCGCGTCCGAGGTGCCGGCCTGCGAGGCCCAGGGCTCGCTGAGCGGGTCCAGGCCCAGCACGCCCAGCCCGGCGCGCACGTGGCCCCAGGCGCCCGCCAGGGCCCGCTCGTCGCCGTCGGCCAGCGCCTGGTTCCCGCGCCGGGCCGCCTCGTGCAGCGAGGCCAGCGCCGCGGGGGTGGCCAGGTCGTCGTCCATGGCCGCCGCGAACCCCGGCGCCACCCCCCCGACGGGCGCGCTCGCGCCCAGCCGCTCGGCGGCCCGGCGCACGAAGCCCTCCAGCCGCGAGTAGGCGGCCTCGGCCTCCGCCAGCGAGGTGCCCGAGTGCTCCAGGGCGGTGCGGTAGTGCGCCGAGACCAGGTAGTAGCGCAGCACCACGGCGCGGTGCTCGCGCAGCAGGTTGGGCACGCCCAGGACGTTGCCCAGCGACTTGCTCATCTTCTCGCCGGCCATCGTCACGAAGTGGTTGTGCAGCCAGTACTGCGCGAAGCCGTCGCCGGCGGCGCGCGACTGCGCCTGCTCGTTCTCGTGGTGCGGGAAGCGCAGGTCCAGCCCGCCGCCGTGGACGTCGAAGCGCGGCCCGAGGTAGCGCCGGGCCATCGCCGAGCACTCCAGGTGCCAGCCGGGCCGGCCGCGGCCCCACGGGGTGCTCCAGGAGGCGCTGGCCGGCTCGCCGGGCTTGGCGCCCTTCCACAGCGCGAAGTCGCGCGGGTCGCGCTTGCCGCGCGGGTCGGCGTCCGCGGCCGGCTCCATGTCCTCCAGCCGCTGGTGGGTCAGGCTGCCGTACTCCGGCCAGGAGCGGACGTCGAAGTAGACGTCGCCGGAGCCGTCGGCGGCCGGGTAGGCGTGGCCGCGCTCGACGAGCCGCTCGATGAGCTCCACCATCTCCGGCACGTGGCCGGTGGCGCGCGGCTCGACCGTGGGGGGCAGCACGCCCAGGGCGTCGTAGGCGGCGGAGAACTCGCGCTCGAAGCGGTGGGCGTGCGCCCACCACTCCACGCCCGCCTCGGCGGCCTTCGCGAGGATCTTGTCGTCGATGTCGGTGACGTTGCGCACCATCGTCACCTCGTGGCCGGTGGCCGTCAGCCAGCGGCGCAGCACGTCGAAGGCGACCTGCGCGCGCACGTGCCCCAGGTGCGGGGAGCCCTGCGGGGTGGCGCCGCAGACGTACACGCCGACCCGCCCGGGCTGCAGGGGCACGAAGTCGCGCACCGCGCCGGCGGCGCTGTCGTGGAGGCGCAGGGTCACCCCGCAAGGCTACCGGCCGGGCGCGCCCCTCCCCGCCGCTCGCCGGGCCCGGGGCTGGCCCCCTGCCCTAGGGTCGGGAGCATGGCCTGGACCGTTCCCGCAGTGATCTCGCGCCGCGAGGGCGCGCCCGTCGAGACCGTCGACGTCGTGGTCCCGGACCCCGGCCCCGGCGAGGTGGTCGTGGACGTCGCCGCGTGCGGGGTGTGCCACACCGACCTGCACTACCGCGAGGGCGGCATCACCGACGAGTTCCCCTTCATGCTCGGCCACGAGGCCGCCGGCACCGTGGCCGCGCTCGGCGAGGGCGTGGACGAGGTCGCCGTCGGCGACACCGTGGTGCTGAACTGGCGCGCGGTGTGCGGGCGCTGCCGAGCGTGCCGGCGCGGGCGGCCGCAGTACTGCTTCGCCACCCGCAACGCCGCGCAGGCGATGACCCTGACCGACGGCACGCCCCTGACGCCGGCGCTGGGCATCGGCGCGTTCGCGCCCAAGACGCTCGTGGCCGCCGGGCAGGCCACCCGCATCGACACCTCGATCTACGAGGGCACCGGGCGCTCCTTCGACCCGGCGGTGGCCGGGCTGCTGGGCTGCGGGGTGATGGCCGGCATCGGCGCGGCGGTGAACACCGCCCCCGTGCAGCGCGGGGACACCGTGGCCGTGATCGGCTGCGGCGGGGTGGGCTGCGCGGCGATCGCCGGGGCGGTCCTGGCCGGGGCGCGGCGGGTGGTCGCGGTCGACATCGACGACAAGAAGCTCGCGTGGGCCAAGGCGCTGGGCGCCACCCACGTCGTGCACTCCCGCGGCCTGGACGAGGACGGCGTGGTGCGCGCCGTGCAGGAGCTGACCGACGGTTTCGGCGCCGACGTCGTCATCGACGCGGTGGGCCGGCCCGAGACGTGGCGGCAGGCCTTCTACGCGCGCGACCTGGCCGGCGTCGTGGTGCTGGTGGGGGTGCCGACCCCGCAGGTGCAGCTGCAGGTGCCGCTGCTGGACGTCTTCGGGCGCGGCGGGGCGCTGAAGAGCTCCTGGTACGGCGACTGCCTGCCCGAGCGCGACTTCCCCGCGCTGCTGGAGCTGCACGCGCGCGGGCGCCTGCCCCTGGAGGCCTTCGTCACCGAGCGCATCGCCCTGGGCGACGTGGAGGAGGCCTTCGCCACCATGGGGCGCGGGGAGGTCCTGCGCTCGGTGGTCGTCATGGACGGGGCCGGCGCGTGAACGCCCGCATCGAGCACCTGGTCACCTCGGGCACCTTCAGCCTGGACGGGCAGACCTTCGACGTCGACAACAACGTGTGGCTGGTCGGCGACGACTCCGAGGTCGTCGTCGTGGACGCCCCCCACGACGTGGAGGCCATCGCCGCCGCCGTCGGCGGGCGCCGCCTGCTGGCGGTGCTGGCCACCCACGCCCACGACGACCACGTGCGCCGCGCCCCGCAGCTGGCGGAGCGCTTCAGCGACGCCGACCACCGGGTCCCGGTGCTGCTGCACCCCGCCGACCGCCAGGTGTGGGAGCTGACGCACCCCGCCGGCGGTCCCGGGGCGGGCACCACCGACCTCGTGCACGGCGAGGTCGTCGCCGTGGGGGGCACCGAGCTGCACGTGCTGCACACCCCCGGCCACACCCCGGGGTCGGTCTCGTTCTACGCCCCCTCGCTGGGCACCGTCTTCACCGGCGACACCCTCTTCGCCGGCGGGCCGGGCGCCACGGGCCGCTCCTTCTCCAGCTTCCCCACCATCGTCGCCTCGATCCGCGACGTGCTGCTGGAGCTGCCGCCGGAGACCCTGGTGCGCACCGGCCACGGGCAGGGCACCACGATCGGCGACGAGGCCCCGCACCTGCAGGAGTGGATCGCCCGCGGGCGCTGACCGGGCGGGCCGGGCTCGCCGCGGGTGGCGCGACGGCCCAGTCCTGGGAGCATCGCCACCGTGAGTGATCCGACGGGCCCGACCCGCACCGTGAACATCGTCGAGCGCGGCATCGCCGAAGCGTCCCGGTGGGCGCTGCGCCTGCTCGTGCTGGGCGTCGGCGTCGCCGGGCTGCTGTGGCTGCTCGGCAAGGGGTGGTCCCTGCTGCTGCCCCTGCTGCTCGCCGTCCTGCTCAGCGCGATCCTGTGGCCCCTGGCGCACGTGCTGCGCGCGGTCCTGCCCCGCTCGATCGCGGCGCTGGTGGCCATCCTCATCCTGCTCGCGGTGGTCGTCGGCATCTTCGCCGCCCTCATCCCCAACGTGGCCAGCCAGGCCGGCGACGTGGCCGACTCCGCCGTCGCCGGCCTGGAGCAGGTCCAGGGCTGGGTCAACGGCCCGCCGCTGAACCTCGGCGGGGAGGAGATCGGCGACCTCGTCGACCAGGGCGTCAACGAGCTGCAGAGCAACGCCCAGAACATCGCCCTGGGCGTCGTCGGCGGCGTGGGCACCGTCGGCGCGAGCATCGGCACCGGCCTGGTGACGTTCCTGCTCGTGCTGGTGCTGACGTTCTTCTGCCTGTCCGACGGCGACCGGCTGCTGCCGTGGTCGCGCCGCTGGATGGACGCCAACACCCACCACCACGCCACCGAGCTGGGCACGCGGATCTGGGCGACCGTGCGCGGCTACATCATGTCCCAGGCCGCCGTGGCCTTCGTCGACGCGCTCTTCATCGGCGTGGGCCTGTGGATCATCGGCGTGCCGTTCGCGCTGCCGCTGGCCGTGGCCATCTTCTTCGCCGCGTTCATCCCCATCGTCGGCGCCGTCGTCACCGGCGTGCTGGCCACCCTGGTGGCCCTGGTCACCCTCGGCTGGGTGCAGGCGCTCATCGTGCTGGGCATCGTGCTGCTGGTGCAGCAGCTGGAGGGCAACGTCCTGCAGCCGCTGCTCGTGGGCAAGACCCTCGCGCTGCACCCGGCCGTCGTCATCGGCTCGGTCACCATCGGCGGCACCCTGTTCGGCATCACCGGCGCGTTCCTGGCGGTGCCGGTGGCCGCGATCATCACCGTGGTGCTGCGCTACGTGCACCACGTGCTGCTGCCCGACGAGCCGGAGAACCCCGCGGTGGAGGAGAAGAAGCACCCGCGCCGCCGCCGCGTGGCCTCCCCCGAGCAGTCCGCGGTGCCCGAGGCCACCGGCACCGGCGCCGGCCCCGGCACCGGAGGCCCCGCGGGGAGCACCGGCGGTGCCGGTGCGACCGGCGCGCGCGAGCAGGGCCGCGGCGTCGAGCGCCCCTGAACCCCTCCCCGGGGGCCGTCCCCCCGGGG
>NZ_JAAALM010000163.1 GCF_009906395.1 Kineococcus indalonis | reverse complement strand
CGCCCCGCCCTCCACGTGCACGGTGCCGGTGCCCAGCCACACGGCGCGGGTGGCCAGGCGCCGCAGGTGCGGCATGACGTGGGAGGCGACCAGGACGGCGCACCCGCGCTCGCGCAGCGCCTCCACGTGGGTGAGGCACTTCTCCTGGAACGCCATGTCGCCCACGGCGAGGACCTCGTCGACGAGCAGGAGGTCCGGTTCGGTGACGGAGGCCGCGGCGAACGCCAGGCGCAGCTTCATGCCGTCGCTGTAGGTGCGCACGGGTTCGGCGAGGGTGGCGGCGTCCAGCTCGGCGAACTCGCCGATGGCGCCGAGGCGGGCGCGCGCCCGCGCCGGGGTGAGCCCGGCCAGGACGGCGGCGGTGACGGCGTTGTCGGCGCCGGACAGCTCCCCGCTGGTGGCGGCGTTCAGGGCCAGCAGCCCGGAGACGGCCGCGCGGCGCACCACGGTGCCGCTGCTGGGCGCGGTGAGCCCGCCGGCCACCCGCAGCAGGGTGGACTTGCCCCCGCCGTTGCGACCGACGACGCCGACGACCTCGCCGCGGCGCACGGTGAGGTCCACGTCGTGCAGGACGTCGACGCTGCGGGCGCGCCCCGCGGAGCCGGTGAAGCGCTCGCGCAGGGAGTGCGCCCCACCGCGCCGGTAGCTCTTGCCCACCCCGCGCAGCTCCAGCACGGGCTCGCCGCCGGCGCGGGCGCTCACAGGTGGTCCAGGAACGTCGGGGCGAAGCGCCGGTGCAGGGCCCACCCGCCGGCGAGCACCCCCAGGCACACCGCCGCCAGCGCGGCCAGGCTCCCCGCGCCGGGCACGGTGCCGGCGACCAGGACCTGCCGCTGCGCCTCGATGAGCGCCCCCACCGGGTTCCAGCGCACCACCTCGGCCAGCGCGGCGGGCACGGTGTCCACCGAGTAGAACACCGGGGTGACGTAGATGCCGACGGAGAGCACCAGGCCCACCCCCAGGCGGGTGTCGCGCAGGTGCACGTCGCCGACGGAGGCGGCCATGCCCAGCCCGACCGTCAGGCACCCCTGCAGCACCAGCAGCAGCGGGAACAGCAGCGCGCTGAGCGGCACGCCGCCGGTGTCGAGGGCGACGACGAGCAGCAGCACGGGCAGGCCGGCGAGGTAGTCGAAGGCGTCGGTGAGCACGCTGACGACGGGCACGACCTGCCGGGGCAGCGCCGGCTGGGTGAGCAGGTCGGCGCGGTCCACGGCGCTGGTGGTGGCGTTGAGCACGCCGCCGGAGAACCACGTCCAGGCCAGCACCCCCACCGCCAGCTCCGCGAGGTAGTCCGGGCCCCGCCCGGGCAGCAGCGCGGTGAACACCACGCCGAGGACGGTGAAGCGCGCCAGCACGGGGGCCAGCGCCCACAACCAGCCCAGGAACGCCGACTGGTAGCGCACGCGGAACTCCCGCGCGGTCAGGTGGGCCACCAGGGACGCCGAGCGCTGCACCCGCCCGACCGGGAGCGCCGCGCTCACTCCGGGACCGGCCGGTCCGCCTCGCGCAGCGCCAGGCGCGAGCGCCACCACGCGGAGGGCCCGCGCACGGCGCCGCGGACCTCCGTGGCGAGCACGTCGCCGGGGTAGTCGTCGTCCCCGCGGGCCACCGCGACGGCCTGGCGCGCGAAGTGCCCGGGCAGGGTGCGCACCACGCGGCGCCAGCCGCGCACGTCGCCGTGCCGGGCGGCGATCTGCAGCTGGTAGGCCACGTGACCGCTGGAGTAGGCGCCCATCTGCCGCAGCAGCGAGGCTCGGTCGTCGCGGTGGTGGTGCAGGACGACGGCGGTGGGCTGGTAGACGACGTTCCAGCCGGCGCGCAGCACCCGGTAGAAGTACTCGGTGTCCTCGCCGATGCCGGAGGGGCGCCCCGGGCCGAGCACCTCGTCGAACGGGCCGAGACCGGCCAGGACGTCGCGGCGCACGGCGGCGTTGGCCGTCGCACCGATCTGCCAGGTCGGGGCGGGGGCCTTGGAACCCCACAGCCACTGCTGGTCGTAGGTGCGCCGGTGCGGGCCCCTGCCCAGACCGCCGTAGTCCTCGAACACCTGCGGGTCCAGCAGGTCCACGTTGGCCGGCAGGACGTTGCCCGCGACGAGCCCGACCGAGGGGTCCGCGAACGGGGCGAGGACCTCCTCCATCCACCCCGGGGTGATGACGACGTCGTCGTCGACGAGCACGACCACCTCGCCGGTGAGGGACGGGATGCCCGCGTTGCGGGCCGGGGACAGCCCCGGCCACGGCTCGTGGACGACCTGCACCCCGGGCAGCCCGGCGACCACCTCGCGCGTGGTCGCCGGGTCCGCGGAGTTGTCCACCAGGACCACCTGCAGCGGCCGGGTGGCGGCGGAGAGCAGCGCCTCCAGGCTGCGGCGCAGCGGGCCGGGGCGGTCGCGGGTGGCCATGAGGACGCTGACGCCGACCGAGGGGTCCAGCCGCGCAGCCGGTCGCGCCACCGCGGCGCCCAGCGCGTCCGTCAGCGGCTGCGCTCCGCCCGTGCGCGCGGACCGCAGGTCGTCCCAGGAGGTGCCGGGCACCAGCAGGGCCGGGCCGAGGTGCCGCGCCAGCTCCTGCACCAGGCGGGCGCGCGTGACGCGGGCGCCGCGGGCGTGGACGGTGAACGTGGACTGCGGCTGCCCGTCGCGCAGCACGCGCACGCGCAGGCGCCGCCCACCGCGGCGCGAGGCCGACAGGTCCACCGCCGCGGGCCCGTCGCGCAGCACGTCGACGTCCACCACGGGGTCGGCCGTGCGTCGGCGGCGGCGCTGCGCGGGGCGGTGCACCAGGGGCGGGGCGCTCGGCTCGCCGGGGTGCAGGGCGGCCTGCTCGGCGGCCTGCTCCTGCGCCCGGCGGTAGTAGCGGCCGAACACCGCGTCCAGGACGCCGCGCGAATCGGCGCGCACGAGCTCGGGCGGGTACATGCGCGGCCACACCAGGCTGCGCACCTGGGCGCGCCCGTGGTAGCGCAGGAACCACGCGGTGCTGAACAGCGCCATGTCCAGGGCCTGCACGGTGCCGTAGTTCGCCCCGGCGCCGGCGTAGATGCTGTAGGAGCCGGTGCCGTTGCCGCGCAGCTGGCGCCGCAGCTGCTCCATCGTGGCGCGGTGCCGGTGGTAGATGACGGCGCCCGGTTCGTACAGGACGAGCTCGCCGGCGGCCAGGACGCGGAAGTACATCTCCAGGTCGCCGCCGCCGCCGGTGGCGGTGCCCACGTCGAGGGCGGGGTCGAAACCCCCGAGGGCCAGCGCCCGCTCGCGGCGCACGGCCGTGTTCGCTCCGGTGCCGGCGTCCCCGGTGCCGGGGTACGCGCGGGCGGCCACCTCGCCGGCGTCGACGGCGACGGAGAACCAGCGCCGCGCGTAGCCGCGCCCGAACCCGCCGATGGCCTCGAACATCACCTGGGCGGGCGTGGCGAACTCCGCCGGGGCGACCAGCCCGGTGACGAGCACGGCGTCCGGCTCGTCCTCGAAGGCGCGCGCGAGGTTCTCCGCCCAGCGCGGGTGCACCAGGACGTCGTCGTCGGCGAAGGCGACGATCGAGCCGCGCGCCTCCAGCAGCGCCCGGTTGCGCGCCCAGTCCAGGCCGGCGCGCGGTTCGCGCACGTACCGCGCCCCGAACTCCTCGGCGACCTGCCGGGTGCGCTCGTCCCGGGAGGCGTTGTCGACGACGAGGACCTCGGCCACGGGGCTGCTCAGCTCGCCGATCGCCCGCAGGCAGTGCCGCAGGTCCTCGGGGCGGTCGCGGGTGCACACGGCGACGGTGGTGCCGGAGGTGTCCGGCGTGCGCTCGGGGTGCGCCACCGCGCGCAGGCCCTCGGCCAGCGCCCGCTGCACGCCGCCCGGGGTCTGCAGGGCGTCGCGCAGCAGGTGCTCGAGGACCTCCTGCTCGAAGCGGTGGGCGGCCCGGGCCGGCAGCCCGGGCAGGACCGCGTCGGGGGCGCCGGGGAGGGTGAGGTCGCCGATCGGCTGGCCGTGGAACCAGACGAGGGCGTGCACGCCCTCGGGTCGGCCCTGCGCAGGCGTGATCGTCGGGCGGGGCACGGCCGTGCCGGCGTCGAGGTCGACGTCGACGACGGTCAGGCACCGGTATCGCCGGCGCGTGTTCGGCGGGCTCATGCGGTGCAACCCCTGCGGGCGGCGCACCGCGGACACGGCCTGCTGCGTGAGCACCCGGCTCAGCCGGCGCGCCAGGGGTGCGCGGGGCGCGGTGACCGCGGGGGCCCGGAGGGCAGGGGTGATGTCCACGTCGTCTCCTCTGCTCGTGTGCGTGGGGCGCCGGTCAGACGGTGACGGCGGTGGCCGGTGGTCGAACCCTGCCAGGAGAGTAGTGAAGAACGCGCGCCGCGCCCGCGAGACCGTCGGGGAACCGCCCGCGGCGTCCCGCCGCCGCCGCGCCGCCGCGCCGGTAACCTCCGGCGCGTGACGGGAACGCGGTGGTTGATCACCGGGGGCGCCGGCTACGTCGGCGCCCACGTGGTGCGGGCGGTGCTGGCCTCCGGGCGCGAGGCGGTGGTGGTCGACGACCTGTCCACCGGTGCGCGCGACCGGGTGCCGGCGGGCGTGGCGTTCCTCGACGGGTCGGTGACCGACGCCTCGTTCCTCACCGGCGTCCTGCAGGCCGTCCGCCCGGACGGCGTGGTGCACCTGGCGGCGAAGAAGTCCCCCACCGAGTCGGTGTCGGACCCGCTGCGGTACGCGCGCGAGAACGTCGGCGGCGTCACGGCCCTGGCCACCGCCGCCCTCGCCGCCGGCGTGGAGCGGATCGTCTTCTCCTCCAGCTGCTCGGTGTACGGCACCCCGGACGTCGAGCTGGTGCGGGAGGACGCCCCCCTGCTGCCGCAGAGCCCGTACGGGGACTCCAAGCTGTACGGCGAGCGCCTGCTGGCGGCCGCCGCCCGCGCCCACGGCACCGGGCTGGTCAGCCTGCGGTACTTCAACGTCGCCGGCACCGCCGAACCCGCCCTCGCCGACACGGGCGCGCACAACCTGGTCCCCCTGGCGCTGCGGGCGCTGCGCTCGGGCACCTCCCCCGTCGTCTTCGGCGACGACTACCCCACCCCCGACGGCACCTGCGTGCGCGACTACGTGCACGTCGAGGACCTCGCCGAGGCGCACGTGCGCGCCGCCGCGGCGCTGGAGCTCGACCTGTCGACCGCCACCTACAACGTCGGCCGCGGCGAGGGCAGCAGCGTCCTGGAGGTCCTCGACGCGCTGCGCCGGGCCTCGGGGCGGGACGTCGCCCACGAGGTGCGCGAGCGCCGTCCCGGCGACCCGGCCCGCGTCGTCGGCAGCACCGAGCGGATCGAGGCCGAGCTGGGCTGGCGCGCGCGGCGCGACCTCGACGAGATGGTGTCCAGCGCGTGGCGGGCGGCGGAGCGGTAGCGGGCGCGCGGACTCGTCGCGCTCGCGGCGTTCCGCACGGGGTGCGCAGCGGGTAGTGTTCCGGTCGCGGGTCGTGGCGATGAAGCAGAGGTCCGTGCTGCTGATCGTCCGGTCGACCGAGAGGTGTTCGACATGGCCCTGCCAGCGCCCGTGAGCGTCCTGGCCTCCCGCACCCGCAGCGCCTACTGGCGGGTGCGCTACTCCCGCTGGGGCGCGGACCGCGAGCGGACCCCGGGGTACTCCCTGGTGGTCCCCGTGCCGGGTGACCTGCCGGTCTTCCTGGACCTCGCGCTCGCGGTGTGCCGCGAGCAGAGCGCCCGGCACCGGGTGGAGACGCTCGTCGTCGCCGACGTGCGCACCCCGGAGGTGGACCGGATCGTCGCCGACGCCGCGCCGACGTGGCCCGGCCCGCTGCGCCGGGTGGACCTGGCCCTGCCCGAGCGGGTCCTGCTGCCGGTGCTGCGCGACCCCGGCCGCAACCACGGCGCGCAGCTCATCGCGTCGGTGCGCGAGGCCCGGGGCGACCACGTCGTCCTGCACGACGCCGACCTGTTCGCGCTCGACCCGCAGCTGCACGACCAGTCCTACCGCCGCGCGCGCGACGAGCAGCTCGGCGTGCTGGGCGTCGAGCGGGCCTGGGACCCCTGGTACGCCGCGCACGGCCGCGAGCTCGCCGCGACCTGGGAGCAGTGCTCGAAGGTGGACTGGCTGCGCTCGGTGCCGCCGCACCGGCACCTGGGGCACGACGCCCGGCTGTGGGGCGAGCGGCACACCTTCGACACCACCTTCTGGGCGCAGTGCCGCACCGACCCCCGGCGCATCGCCGTCAGCGGCCGCAGCGACGACATCGTCCACTTCAACTACGTCATCAGCACCTACCGCCGGTTCCAGCGGCAGGGCCGCGGCGGCGGGTTCCGCGACGGCAACCTGCGGCTGCTGCTCATCCGGGTGTTCATCGACGTCTTCGGCCGGCGGCGCACCGGCTACGACGTGCCGGAGCTGGCCACCCTGCGGGACGGCCTGCGGGACGCCTCCGCACCGGTCACCTACGCCGGCGTCGACCCCGGTGAGTACGCCGTCTTCCGCCGCAAGCTCACCGCGATCCTCGAGGGGCCGTGGACGAGCGAGGAGCGCCGGCGCAGCACCGAGGACCTCCTCGGCGCGTTCGACGAGCACTTCGGCTCCTCCCCCGCCCCGGCCGCCGGCGCCCGGGTGGACGCGCCGTGAGCGGGGTGCCGGGCGGGCAGGACCTGCAGGACGGGACGAGGGGGGAGCGCACGGTGCCGCAGCCGACCGCTGACGTGACGGTGGTGATGCCGGCGATGAACCGCGCGCACCTGATCGGCCGGGCCCTGGAGAGCATCGCGCGCCAGGGCGTGGCACCGGCCGAGGTCGTCGTCGTCGACGACGCCTCGACCGACGGGACGGCGGACGTGGCCGAGGCCGCGGGGGCGCGGGTGATCCGCCTGGAGCAGAACGGCGGCAGCGGCCCGGCCCGCAACCTGGGCGTCCGGGCGGCCACGACGGAGTGGGTCGCGTTCCTGGACTCCGACGACGAGTGGGAGCCCGGGCACCTGGAGGCGCTGCTGCGCCGCGCCGGGGACCACGTCCTGGTGTGCGCGCCGGCCAGGACCCCGGCCGGGCGCGTCGTGGGCAACCCGTGGCGCCGCGAGCTGCCCCTGGACCCGCTGACCCTGCTGGCCCCCGGCGACGTCATGTGCACCAGCGGCACGATGGTGCGGCGCTGGGCGCTGGAGGAGGCCGGCCTGTTCCGGCCGCTGCGGCGCGTGCAGGACCTCGACCTGTGGGTGCGCGTGCTGGAGCTGGGCACGGGCGTCGCGCTGGCCGAACCCAGCGTCGTCTACCACGAGCACGTCTCGCAGGCCGTCAACGACAAGGACCTCATGCGGGAGTGCTTCGACCGCGTGGTGCGGTCCTGCGCGGGCCGCCCGTGGCTGACGCCCCGCGTCCACGACGGCATCTACAGCCGGCTGCACTGGGACGACATGCGCGCCGCGCAGCGCTCCGGGGACCTGCGCGGGGCGCTGCGGCACGGGGCGTGGCTGGCGGGCAGGCCGCACGCCTGGCCGCCCCTGGCGAAGCTGCTGCAGCAGCGCCGCCTCAGCCGGGCCCGCTGAGGGTCGGCCGGGGCGGCGCCGCGCAGCCGCGCCGGGTCCTCAAGCGCCGGCGGGCTTGCCGTGGTCCTTGGGCAGGACCTGCAGCTTGTTCCAGGGGAAGTTGCGCATCACCTGGTAGCTGGGGGTGCCCGCCAGCAGCCCGGTCCACGGGTCGGTGCCGGTGGCCGCCTTC
>NZ_JAAALM010000162.1 GCF_009906395.1 Kineococcus indalonis | reverse complement strand
GGCGAGGCACGTGGGCCCGAGCAGCGCCTTGAGGTCGCCGAACAGCGCAGGGCTCGGCGTCACGCGCAGCGCGTCGTCCAGCCGCATGAGGGTGCCGGACCCCCCGCCGGCCTTCGTCAGCCGCAGCCGGACCTCGGTGGTGCCCGGGTGGGTGGTGAGCACGTCGCGCAGCCGCTCCACGACCGGCGGGGTGCAGCGCGCCGTGGGCAGCGAGACGGTGACGGGCATGCCGTCGGTGGCGCTGACGTCGGGCACCTGCAGCTCGGAGGCGTAGATCGTGGGCACCTCGTCGCGCCGGTTCAGGCGCCCCTTGACGACCACGACGAGGTCCTCGGCCAGCAGCGGGGCGACCGTCAGGTACGACTGGGGGAAGAACAGGCACTCGATGGCGCCCTCGAGGTCCTCCACCGTGACGATGGCCCACTGGTTGCCCTGCTTGGTCATCTTGCGCTGCAGGCCGGTGATCATCCCGGCGATGGTGATCTGGGAGCCGTCGGGGCGGGACTCGTCGGCCGTCAGGGAGGCGATGGAGCAGTCCGAGGCGTTGGCCAGCAGGTGCTCCAGACCGAACAGGGGGTGGTCGGAGACGTACAGGCCGAGCATCTGCCGCTCGTGCGCCAGCAGCTCGCCCTTCTCCCACTCCGGCAGGTCCGGGATCTCCACGGTGAACCCGCCGCCGGCCTCGCCGTCGCCGCCGCCGAGGCCGGCGAACAGGTCGAACTGGCCGATGGCCTCGTTGCGCTTGACGTCCACGACGGCGTCGACGGCGTCCTCGTGCTTGGCGACGAGGGCGCGGCGGCGGTGCCCCAGGGAGTCGAACGCGCCGGCCTTGATGAGCGACTCGATGGTGCGCTTGTTGCACACCACCGCCGGCACCTTGGTGAGGAAGTCGGTGAAGGACTCGTAGCGGCCCTTCTCCGCGCGGGCGGCGACGACCGCGTCGACGACGTTGGCGCCGACGTTGCGGATCGCGGTGAGGCCGAAGCGGATGTCCTTGCCGACGGGGGTGAAGTTGGCGCTGGACTCGTTGACGTCGGGCGGCAGCACCTGGATGCCCATGCGGCGGCACTCGTTGAGGTACAGCGCGGACTTGTCCTTGTCGTCGCGCACGCTGGTGAGCACCGCGGCCATGTACTCGGCCGGGTAGTTCGCCTTCAGGTACGCCGTCCAGTAGGACACCAGCCCGTACGCGGCCGAGTGCGCCTTGTTGAAGGCGTAGTCGGAGAAGGGCACCAGGATGTCCCACAGGGACTTCACCGCGGCGGCGGAGAACCCGTTCTCCTTCATGCCGGCCTCGAAGCCGACGTACTCGGCGTCGAGGACCTCGCGCTTCTTCTTGCCCATCGCGCGGCGCAGCAGGTCGGCCTTGCCGAGCGTGTACCCGGCGACCTTCTGCGCGATCGACATGACCTGCTCCTGGTACACGATCAGGCCGTAGGTGGTGGAGAGGATCTCCTTGAGGGGCTCCTCCAGCTCCGGGTGGATCGGGGTGATCTCCTGCTGGCCGTTCTTGCGCAGCGCGTAGGCGGTGTGGGAGCCGGCGCCCATCGGCCCCGGGCGGTACAGGGCGCCGACGGCGGAGATGTCCTCGAAGTTGTCCGGGCGCATCAGCCGCAGGAGCGAGCGCATCGGGCCGCCGTCGAACTGGAACACGCCCAGGGTGTCGCCGCGCCCGAGCAGCTCGTACGTCGCCGGGTCGTCCAGCTCGAGGGACTCCAGGTCGACGGGGTCCTTGCCGTTGAGCACGACGTTCTTCAGGGCGTCGTCGAGGATCGTGAGGTTGCGCAGGCCCAGGAAGTCCATCTTGACCAGCCCGAGCGTCTCGCACGTCGGGTAGTCGAACTGCGTGATGATCGCGCCGTCGGCCTCGCGCTTCATGATCGGGATGAGGTCGATCAGCGGCTCGGAGGACATGATGACGCCCGCGGCGTGCACGCCCCACTGCCGCTTCAGCCCTTCCAGCCCGCGAGCGGTGTCGACGACCCGCACGACCTCCGGGTCGTTCTTGTACAGCTCGCGGAACTCCCCGGCCTCGGAGTAGCGCTTGTGGTTCGGGTCGAAGATGCCCGAGAGCGGGATGTCCTTGCCCATGACGGCCGGCGGCATCGTCTTGGTGATGCGGTCGCCCATGGCGAACGGGAAGCCCAGGACGCGCGAGGAGTCCTTGACCGCCTGCTTGGCCTTGATGGTGCCGTAGGTGACGATCTGGGCGACGCGGTCGGTGCCGTACTTCTCGACGACGTACTGGATGACCTCACCGCGCCGGCGCTCGTCGAAGTCGACGTCGAAGTCGGGCATCGACATGCGCTCGGGGTTCAGGAAGCGCTCGAAGAACAGCCCGTGCCGCAGCGGGTCCAGGTCGGTGATCTTCATGGCGTAGGCGGCCATCGAGCCGGCGCCGGAACCGCGGCCCGGGCCGACCCGGATGCCGTTCTCCTTGGACCAGTTGATGAAGTCGGCGACGACGAGGAAGTAGCCGGCGTACCCCTTGGAGACGATGACCTCGATCTCGTAGTCGGCCTGCTTGCGCACGTCGTCGGGGATGCCGTCGGGGTAGCGCTTGGCCAGCCCGCTCCAGACCTCCTTGACGAACCAGCTCTCCTCGTCCTCCCCCGCCGGGCAGGGGAAGCGCGGCATGTACGCGCCGGTCGACTCGGTGAACTCGACCTCGCAGCGCTCGGCGATGAGCAGCGTGTTGTCGCAGGCCTCGGGGTGGTCGCGCCACAGGTGGCGCATCTCCGCCGGGCTCTTGAGGTAGAACTCGTCGGCGTCGAACTTGAAGCGCTTGGGGTCCGCCAGCGTGGAGCCGGACTGCACGCACAGCAGCGCGGCGTGGGCCTGCGCGTCCTCGGCCTTCGTGTAGTGCAGGTCGTTGGTGGCGATGAGCGGCAGGTCCAGGTCCTTGGCGAGCTTGAGCAGGTCGTCCTGCACGCGCTTCTCGATGTCCAGGCCGTGGTCCATCAGCTCGCAGAAGAAGTTGCCCGCGCCGAAGATGTCGCGGAACTCCGCGGCCGCCGCGCGCGCCTCGTCGTACTGCCCCAGCCGCAGGCGCGTCTGGACCTCCCCCGAGGGGCAGCCGGTGGTCGCGATCAGTCCCTGCGCGTACGTGCTGAGCAGCTCGCGGTCCATGCGCGGCTTGTAGAGGAACCCCTCCAGCGAGGCCAGCGAGCTCATCTTGAAGAGGTTGTGCATGCCGGTGGTGTTCTCCGCCAGCATCGTCATGTGGGTGTACGAGCCGGAGCCGGAGACGTCATCGCCGGAGCGGGTGCCCTGGTCGCCCCACTTCACGCGCGTCTTGTCCTGCCGGGCGGTGCCCGGGGTGAGGTAGGCCTCCACGCCGATGATCGGCTTGACGCCGTGCTTCTTGGCGGTCTTCCAGAAGTCGTAGGCGCCGAAGACGAAGCCGTGGTCGGTCGTGGCCACCGCCGGCATCCCCATGGCCGCGGCCTCCCGGAAGAGGTCGTCGACCTTCGCCGCACCGTCGAGCATCGAGTACTCGGTGTGCACGTGCAGGTGGGCGAAGGAGTCGGCGGATGCCATGGTGAGGCGCCTCCTGAGGGGTGCAGCGGGGGTGGTGCGGGATCGATGGTAGGCGGCGTCCCGGACAGGTGCGGGGCGCCTCGCCGGGCGGGCCGGCGTCAGTCGGCCAGGCGCTCCAGCGCGGTGGCCAGGTCGGCCGGGTAGGAGCTGGTGAACTCCACGGCCCGCCCGGTGCCGGGGTGCTCGAAGCCCAGCCGCACGGCGTGCAGCCACTGGCGCTGCAGGCCCAGGCGCGCCGCCAGCGTCGGGTCCGCCCCGTACGTCAGGTCCCCCGCGCACGGGTGGCGCAGCGCGGAGAAGTGCACGCGGATCTGGTGGGTGCGCCCGGTCTCCAGGTGCACCTCCACCAGGGCGGCGGAGCGGAAGGCCTCCAGGACCTCGTAGTGCGTCACCGAGGGCTTGCCGTCGGCGGTCACGGCGAACTTGTAGGCCGCGCCCGGGTGGCGACCGATCGGGGCGTCGATCGTGCCGCGCAGCGGGTCCGGGTGGCCCTGCACGACCGCGTGGTAGACCTTGTCGACCGTGCGCTCCTTGAAGGCGCGCTTGAGCGCCGAGTAGGCGTGCTCGCTCTTGGCCACCACCATCAGCCCCGAGGTGCCCACGTCCAGGCGGTGCACCACGCCCTGGCGCTCGGCGGCGCCCGAGGTGGCGACGCGGTAGCCGGCGCCGGCCAGGCCCCCCACGACCGTCGGCCCGGTCCAGCCGGGGCTGGGGTGGGCGGCGACGCCGACGGGCTTGTCCACGACCACGAGGTCGTCGTCGTCGTGCACGACGGTCAGGTCCTCGACGACCTCGGCCACCAGCGCGGGCGCGGACGGCGGGTCGGGCACCTCCACCTCCAGCCAGGCACCGGCCCGCACCCGGTCGGACTTGCCGGCCGGGGAGCCGTCGATGAGGACCCCGCCGGCGGCGGCGATCTCGGCGGCGCGGGTGCGCGACAGGCCCAGCAGGCGGGAGAGGGCGGCGTCGACGCGCTCGCCCTCCAGGCCGTCGGGGACCGGCAGGCTGCGGGACTCAGGCACGGGACTCCTCCCCCGCGCCGCGCGCGCGGCCGGGCTCGCGGGTGCCGTCCAGGCCCACCCCGCGCAGCGACATCAGGGCGATGAGGACGGCCGCCGCGCAGATGCCGGCGTCGGCGACGTTGAAGATCGGCCAGCGGGGCAGCTCCAGGAAGTCCACCACGTGCCCGCGGGCGAACCCGGGCTGGCGCAGCAGGCGGTCGGTGAGGTTGCCGGCCGCCCCGGCCAGCAGGAAGCCGAAGGCGAGGGCCCAGCCGGTGCTGCGCAGGCGCCGCACCAGCCACAGCACCACGACGACCACGGCGACCGCAACGGCGGTGAAGACCCAGGTGGCCCCGGTGGCGAAGCTGAACGCCGCCCCGGGGTTGCGGATCAGGTGCAGCTGCAGCAGGTCCCCGACGAGCGGCTCGCGCACGCCGGGCTCCAGCCGGGCCACGGCCAGCACCTTCGTCACCTGGTCCAGCGCGTACACGAGCAGGGCGAGGGCGAGGGCCAGGGAGGTGCGGCGCGGGCGCGCGGCGGGCGGCGGTGAATCGGTCATGGCCGCACGAGTCTCCCACGACCGCCGCGGCGGAGGTTCCCCCACGGCCCCCGGCGCGCCCGGACGGGCGCACCGGGGGCGCGGACGTCAGCGGCGCTCGCCGCGCGCCTTGCAGGTCACGCAGAGCGTGACGCGGGGGAAGGCCTGCAGGCGGGCCTTGCCGATCGGCCCGGTGCAGGACTCGCACACGCCGTAGGCGCCGGAGGTCATCCGCACCAGCGCCCGCTGGGTCTGCTCCAGCAGGTCGCGGGCGTTGTTGGCGATGGTCATCTCGTGCTCGCGGCCGGCCGTGGCCGCGCCGTGGTCGACCTGGTCGTCGCCGGCGCCCTCGCCGCCCGCGGCGACCAGGGCGGAGAACGAGGTGGTCGCCTCGGCCAGCTGGCGCGTCAGCCGGCCGACCTCCTCCTCCAGCTCGGCGCGGACCTCGTCGAGCTCGGCCGGCGTCCACGCCTCCTCGCTGCGCCCGACCGGGAGCTCGCGCACCGCGGCCGCGCGCGCCGCACCGCCCGAGCGGGCGCGCGCCGCCGTGCCCGAGGCCGCGCCGCGCCGCGTGGTCGCCGTTCCCGTAGCCGCAGTGCCCACAGTGATCCCCCTCCGCTGGACGCGGCCGCCTGCCGCGTGCCGGGAACACTAGGGATATGACTGTCCGTAAGCAAGTGGAAACAGGAAGTCACCCAGTGGCGGGTCGACGTGGACCCGCACCACCCGCCGCACCGCCGGCCGCACCGCCCACCACGACGACGTGCCGCCACCCCGTCGGGGTGGCGGCACGTCGCGGGACCGGCGGCTCAGCCGGCGGGCGCCTCAGCGGGTGACGGCGTCGTCCGGCACGACCCGGCCGGCGCGGCGCAGCTCCTCCAGCTGCCCGGCGATGAAGGACTCCAGGTGCTCGCGGTAGGTGCTTTCGCGGCCGTGCAGCTGCGCGATGGCCTCCTCCAGCTGGCGGCGGCGCCCCTGCAGCTCCTCCAGCGTGCGGTCGCGCTGGACCTCGGCCTCCGAGACCGTCCGCTCCGCGCGCTCGCGCGCCGCGGTCAGCAGGGCGTCGCGCTGCTGCTGGCCCTCGCGCACGTACTCGTCGTGCAGGCGCTGCGCCAGGGCGATCACGCCGGCGGCCTGCGCGGCCGGGCCGCCCTCGGCACCGGGGGAGGCGGCGGCCGGGACGGGTGCGGGCGCCGGCACCGCGGCGGCGGCGTCCACGGCGACCGGCGCGGCCTGCCCCTCGGCGGTCTCGGCGACCTCGGTGCCCGACAGCTCCGCCACGCGCGCGCGGCAGCGCTGCAGCTGGGAGCGGAGCTCGTCGTTCTCGGCGTTGAGGCGTCGCAGCTCGGTGACGACCTCGTCCAGGAAGTCGTCCACCTCGTCCTGCGCGTACCCCTCGCGCACCCGCGTGGGGTTGAAGCGCTTCTCGACGACGTCTTCCGGGCTCAGCGGCATGGGGCTCACCTCTGTCGACGGCCGCCCCGGCCGGACGGCGCACCAGGCGACACCGTAGCGGACGGCGCACCCGGCACCGCCAGGGCCGCGCGGACGCCCCTCAGACCACGGAGGCGGCGCTCAGCCGGCCGAAGACCGACATGAGGATCGAGCACAGGATCGCCAGCACCAGGAAGGCGAGGTCCAGCTGCACCGCCCCCAGGCGCAGGGGCGGCAGCACCCGCCGCAGCACCTTCAGCGGCGGGTCGGTCACCGTGTAGACGGCCTCGGCGCCGACCAGCACGGCACCGCGCGGACGCCACTCGCGCGAGAGGGCCTGGACCCAGTCCAGGACCAGGCGCGCGATGAGGCAGAGGAAGAAGAGCAGGACGACCAGCTGCAGGAGCGAGAAGACGAGGGCCACGCGTTCATCCTGCCTGACGACGGGCGCCCCGGGGGCCGGGCAGCGCCGACGCCGGCCTCCGCACGGGTGATCCTCAGGACTGGTTGAAGAAGGTGCGCTCGGCGGGGCGCTCCTCCTCCTGCGAGGCGACCTCGACGTTCTGCGGGGAGAGCAGGAACACCTTGTTGGTGACGCGCTCGATCGAGCCGTGCAGGCCGAAGACCAGGCCGGCGGAGAAGTCCACCAGCCGCTTGGCGTCGCCGTCGCTCATGTCGGTGAGGTTCATGATCACCGGGACGCCGTCGCGGAAGCTCTCGCCGATGGTCTTGGCCTCGTTGTACGTGCGCGGGTGGATCGTCGTGATCCGGTGCAGTTCCGGAGCGCTGCTGACCTGCGGCACCACGTGCGCCACCTGCCTCCTGATCGGGGTCACCTGACCCGTGGTCTCCGTGCGGCGCTCCGCGACCGGGGCGGGGTCCACCTGACGCACCTCGGGCCGGGACTCGTGCCGCGGGGCGGGGTGGGCCCCGCGCGCGGTCTCGGCGCGCTCGCGGGTGGGCTCGACCTCCGCCTCCTCGGCGTAGCGGTCGTCCTCGGCGAGGCCGAGGTAGACCATCGCGTTGCGCAGTGCGCCGGCCATCGCAGTCTCCTCGGGTGGTGTTCCGGTCTCGGGTGCCGCCGCGGCGGCGGTGCCGCCCGGCGTCGGCGACGTTACCGCGCCGCCGGACGAGTGCCCAGGACCGCGCTGCCGACACGCAGGTGTGTCGCCCCGGCGGCCACCGCGGCCTCCAGGTCCCCGC
>NZ_JAAALM010000161.1 GCF_009906395.1 Kineococcus indalonis | reverse complement strand
CTCGTGCTCGCCGCCCGCGGCGCCGGCGGGAGCGAGCGCGCGCGGGCGCAGCAGCGCTGGGCGCGGGCCCTGGGCAGCGGCGACCTGGCCGCCGCGGCGGAGGACCCGGCGGTGGCGCCCGAGCTGAGCGCGGCCGCGCGCTCGCTGTCGGCGCTGCTGGCGCCGCTGCCGCCCACCTCGGCGATGCTCGCCTTCGCCGCGCGCGAGCTGGCGGGCGCGGGCACGTCCATCGCGGACGGCGCGGCCGGCACCGACGCGGAGGTGCAGCGCATCACGAGCGCGGCCGGGGAGGTCTCGCAGCACGTGGCGGCGCTGGCCTCGGCGGGCGAGGAGATGAGCGCGGCGATCCGGGAGATCTCCGCCTCCGTCTCGCAGGCCAGCGCCGCGGCCGGCGCGGGCGTGGACGCGGTGCGCGCGGCGGCGGCCACGACGGGGGCGCTGGCGGAGAGCTCGGCCACCATCGGCGGGGTGGTGAAGGTCATCACCTCCATCGCCGAGCAGACCAACCTGCTGGCCCTGAACGCCACCATCGAGGCCGCCCGCGCCGGCGACGCCGGCAAGGGCTTCGCCGTGGTGGCCGGGGAGGTCAAGGAGCTGGCGCAGGAGACCGCCCGGGCCACCGAGGAGATCGCCGCGACCGTGGCGCGCCTGCAGGCCGACTCCGCCTCCGCGATCGCCGCCATCGGCAGCGTCGGCGACCTCATCGACGGCATGGCGCAGAACCAGGCGTCGATCTCCGCCGCGGTGGAGGAGCAGTCCGTGACCACCAGCCAGGTCTCGGCCACCACCGCGGACGTGGCCCGGCGCACCGACGTCATCGCGCAGGCCGTGGCGCGGGTGCAGGAGCTGGCCCGCACCACCGCGGCGGCGGCGGAGTCCAACCGGCGCGTGCTCGGCGACGTCGGCACGCTGACCGGCGGGCTGCAGGGCGTGGACGCGGCCGTGCGCCTGGCCGCCGGCGAGGAGCTCCCCGGCGGCTGGACGTTCAGCCCCGAGGGCCCGCAGCACCTGGGCATCGCCTTCCACGGCACCTGGACGGTGGAGGACGCGCGCCGCTACGTGCGCGAGCTGGAGGAGCAGCTGCAGCGGGTGCGCCCGGGCTTCACCGTCACCATCGACCTGCGCGGGCAGAGCCCGATCACCCCGGAGGTGCACCGGGAGCTGGCCGTCACCTTCGAGCGCTTCGCCCGGCACGGGTTCCGGCAGGGCACGTTCGTGGTGCCGTTCGCGCTGGCGGCGATGCAGGCCCAGCGCGGGGTGGACGAGGCCGGCGTGCCGATGACGTTCGTGACCTCCCCCGAGGAGGCGCGCCGGGTGCTGGCCGCCGGGGCGGGCGTCAGCGGGCGGTGACGGCGGCGACGCGCTCGCGCTGCCGGCGCACCCACCAGCGCCCGAACGGGTCGGCGTAGCGGGCCAGCACCGGCCCGAGCACCGCCATCGCCAGCACGTACGCGGCGGCCAGCGCCGCCAGCTGCGGGTCCAGCCCGGCGGCGGTGGCCAGGCCGGCGATGACGATGGAGAACTCCCCGCGCGGCACCAGCGCCGCGCCGGCGCGGATGCGGCCGGGCACGGCGATGCCGGCGCGGCGGGCGGCGACCCAGCCGGTGACGAGCTTGGTGGCGATGCCGACCACCACCAGGCCCAGGGCCGGCAGCAGCACCGGCGGCAGCGTGGAGGGGTCGGTGGACAGCCCGAAGGAGACGAAGAAGACCGCGGCGAACAGGTCGCGCAGCGGCTCCAGGGAGCGGTGCGCGTCCTCCTCCAGGTCGTTGGACAGGCTGATGCCCAGCAGGAACGCGCCCACGGCGGCGGACACGTGCAGGGCCTCGGCCACGCCGGCGACCAGCAGCGCCAGGCCCAGCACGCGCAGCAGCGTCACCTCGGCGCTGCCGCCGGAGACGAAGCGCGAGACGTACGAGCCCCAGCGCAGCGCCACGAACAGCGCCACGGCCAGGCAGGCCAGGGCGATGAGGACGGAGCCGGTGGCCTGCCACACGCCCGAGGCGGCGAGCACGGCGGTGAGCACGGGCAGGTACACGGCCATGCCGAGGTCCTCGAGCACGAGGATGCCCAGCACGCTGGGGGTCTCGCGGTTGCCCAGGCGGCCGGTGTCGACGAGGACCTTGGCCACGATGCCGGAGGAGCTGACGGCGGTGATGCCGAACATCGCCAGCGCCCCGACGGGCCCGTAGCCGAGCAGCAGCCCGAACGCGGCGCCGGGCAGGCCGTTGAGGAAGAGGTCCAGCACGCCGGCGGGGGCCTGGCGGCGCAGGTCGCCCAGCAGGTCGCCGGCGGAGTACTCCAGGCCCAGCATCAGCAGGAGCATCACGACGCCGATCTCGGAGGCGGCGTCGAGGAACCCCTCGGGGGCGTTGAGGGGCACGATGCCGCCGGCGCCGAAGGCGAGGCCGGCCAGCAGGTACAGCGGCACGGGCGAGATGCCGAGCCGTCCCGCGAGGCGCCCGACCAGGCCGAGGCCGACGATGATCGCACCGAGCTCGATGAGCAGAGCCGCGGTGTGCACTCCCCGACCAGCCGCCTTCCCGTGTCCACGCCGGGCGCGCGCCGCCCGGCCCGCGCCCCCTCCTCCCGCCGGTCCCCGCGCGCGGGGCGCGCGCGGGCTCAGCCCTGGTGCAGCACCTCGGCGGTGGCGCGCACGCCCTCCTGGGTGCCGACCACCACGATCTTGTCACCCGCCTGGAAGCGCTGCGACGGCGCGGGCGAGGGGATGACCTCGCCGGCGCGCACGAGCGCCACGACGGAGGCGCCGGTGCGGGTGCGGATGGCCGCGTCGCCCAGGGTGCGCCCCTCGTAGGGCGAGCCGGGCTCGACGTAGACGCCCTCGGTGGCCAGGCCCTCGATCTGCTCGCGCAGGCGCGCCAGGCGCTCGATGACGCGCGGCTGGCCCAGCAGCTCGGCCAGCACCTCGGCCTCGTCGGCGTCGAGGTCGACGACGGAGTGGCAGGCGTCGGGGTCGTCCTGCGAGTAGACGAGCAGCTCGCGCTCGCCGCCGCGCGTGGAGATGACGCCGATGCGCCGGCCGCGCGCGGTGGTGAAGTCGTGCCGCAGCCCCACGCCGGGCAGCTTGGTCTCTTCCAGGTCCACGATCTCCAGTGTCCTCCTGGGACGGGGGAGCCGACGACGGGGGCGCCGGCTGTCCCTCGGACGCCGCAGCGTCCACCCCCCTCAACGCCGGCGGGCCGCGGGTCCATCCCGGGCGCGCCGCACCGGACCGGGAGCGGGTGTGGCGCTGGTCACAGCCCTTGCCCGGTGCCGGGGCGTGGTGCAGTATCCGTCGCACCGCGACGCTGCGACCACACGGGCGAGGGCGCCGCGGGGTCGGGGTCGCGGGCGACCCCACCGGGCGGGCTGCTGCAGCGCCGTCCCGGGGGCTCCCGCCGCACCGGTCACAGCTGAAGACCGCCCGGGAGCACCAGCGACCGGGTCCGTTCCACTCGGATCGTCCGGCACGTACCTGCCGGTGGAAGGACACGAAGATGGCCACGGTCACGTTCGACAAGGCGACCCGGATCTACCCCGGCGGCGACAAGCCCGCCGTGGACGCCCTGGACCTGCACATCGAGGACGGTGAGTTCCTCGTCCTCGTCGGCCCCTCCGGCTGCGGCAAGTCGACCTCGCTGCGCATGCTGGCCGGTCTGGAGGACGTCAACGGCGGCCGCATCCTCATCGGCGACCGCGACGTCACCACGGTCCCCCCGAAGGACCGCGACATCGCGATGGTGTTCCAGAACTACGCGCTCTACCCGCACATGACGGTCGCCGACAACATGGGCTTCGCCCTGAAGATCGCCGGCACGCCCAAGGAGGAGATCAAGCGCCGCGTGCAGGAGGCGGCCAAGATCCTCGACCTGGAGCAGTACCTGACCCGCAAGCCCAAGGCCCTCTCCGGCGGTCAGCGCCAGCGCGTGGCGATGGGCCGGGCCATCGTGCGCCAGCCTCAGGTCTTCCTCATGGACGAGCCGCTGTCCAACCTGGACGCCAAGCTGCGCGTGCAGACGCGCACGCAGATCGCCTCCCTGCAGCGCCGCCTGGGCGTCACCACCGTCTACGTCACCCACGACCAGGTCGAGGCCATGACGATGGGCGACCGCGTGGCGGTCCTCAAGGACGGCCTGCTGCAGCAGGTGGACACCCCGCGCCGCATGTACGACCACCCCAACAACGTCTTCGTCGCCGGCTTCATCGGCTCCCCGGCGATGAACCTGCTCACCCTGGACGTCACCGACGGCGGCGTGAAGCTGGGCGACACCGTGCACCCCGTGGAGCGCGCCGCGCTCTCGGCCACCGGCGACAAGCTCACCCTGGGCGTGCGCCCGGAGGACCTGGAGCTGTCCGAGCGCGGCCTGCCGGTGCAGGTGGAGGTCGTCGAGGAGCTCGGCGCCGACGCCTACATCTACGGCTCGCTGGCCCAGCCGGGCAAGGAGTCGCACCAGGTCATCGCCCGCGTCGACGGGCGCCGCCCCCCGGAGAAGGGCTCCACGGTGCACTTCACCCCCAAGGTGGGCCACGTGCACCTGTTCGACCAGCACTCCGGTCAGCGCATCGAGTCCTGAACCGCACCGCGCACCACGGACGGGCCGCCACCCCCAGCGGGGGTGGCGGCCCGCGCCGCGTCCGGGCCCGGCGCCCGTGCCCGCCTCCTGAGAGGATGACCGCGTGAGCGCGCCCACGACGACCTCGCTGCAGATCACCGCCGCCAGGCCCTACCCCGAGCTGCTGGACCTGCCCTGGGACGTGCCGCTGGAGGAGTGGCCCGACAAGCACCTCGCGGCCCTGCCGCGGGGCATCTCCCGGCACGTGGTCCGCTTCGTGAAGCTGGGCAGCCGGGTGCTCGCCGTGAAGGAGACCAACGCCGAGATCGCCCACCGCGAGTACCGGATGCTGCGCCTGCTCAACCGGCTGGAGGTGCCCTCGGTCTCCCCCGTCGCCGTCATCACCGGCCGCGTGGACCGCGACGGCGAGCCGCTGAACTCGGTGCTCGTCACCCGGCACCTGCAGTACTCCCTGCCCTACCGGGCCCTGTACAGCCAGACGCTGCGCCCGGACACCGCCAAGCGCGCCGTGGACGCCCTGGCCGTGCTGCTGGTGCGGCTGCACCTGACCGGCTTCTACTGGGGCGACGTGTCGCTGTCGAACACGCTGTTCCGCCGCGACGCCGGCGCCTTCGCCGCCTACCTCGTGGACGCCGAGACCGGCGAGCTGTACGACGTGCTCTCCACCGGCCAGCGCGAGTACGACCTGGACGTGGCGCGCACCAACATCGCCGGCGAGCTCATGGACGTCGTGGCCAGCGGCGCCCTGGAGGTGGACATGGACGACGTGCTGTCCATCTCCGACCGCATCATCTCCCGCTACCGCGCGCTGTGGTCGGAGCTGACCGAGCCGGAGTCCTTCGAGCGCGGGGAGCGCTGGCGCGTGGAGGCGCGCATCCGGCGCCTGAACGAGCTCGGCTTCGACGTCGGCGAGCTGGCCATCACCACCGACATCGACGGCACCACCGTGCGCATCGAGCCGAAGGTCGTCGACGCCGGGCACCACTCCCGCCGCCTGCTGCGCCTGACCGGCCTGGACGCGGAGGAGAACCAGGCCCGCCGGCTGCTCAACGACCTCGACTCCTACATGGCCGCCGCCGACCGACAGAACGAGGACGAGGAGATCGTCGCGCACGACTGGATGGCGGAGGTCTTCGAGCCCGTGCAGCGCGCCGTGCCGCGCGAGATGCGCGGCAAGCTGGAGGGCCCCGAGCTGTTCCACGAGGTGCTCGAGCACCGCTGGTACCTCTCCGAGCGCGCCGGGCGCGACGTCGGCCTGGACGAGGCGGTGCACTCCTACGTGGACAGCGTCCTGCCCAGCAAGCCCGACGAGCGCGCCGTGCTCGGCGTGGACACCCAGGCGATCCGCGTCATCGCGGAACGCTGAACCACCGATCGAGGGGACGACCTTGCCTGACGAGAGGACACCCCGCGTCGCGCTCACCGGCGCCGCGGGCAAGCTGGGACGGGTCGTGCTGCGCGACCTGCTGGACCACGGGTACTCGGTGCTCGCGCTGGACCAGGTGCGCCCCTCCACGCTGCGCGAGGGCGACGACGCGCAGTTCGTGCGCATCGACCTGACCGACCACGGGCAGGTGCTGGAGGCGCTCGCCGGGCGCACCGACGAGCGGCCCGGGCCCTTCGACGGCGTCGTGCACCTGGCGGCGGTGCCCGCCCCCGGGCTGCTGAGCAACTCCGCGACGTTCCGCAACAACTCCGCCGCGACGTGGAACGTGTTCGACGCCGCCCGCGCCGCGGGGGTCCGCAACGTGGTGTGGGCCTCCAGCGAGACGCTGCTCGGCCTGCCCTTCGACGCCGCTCCCCCGCCGTACGCGCCGCTGGACGAGGAGTACCGGGTGCGCCCGGAGTCCACCTACTCCCTGGTCAAGGCGCTGGAGGAGGAGATGGCCCACCACTTCTGCCGGTGGCAGCCGGAGCTGACGATGACGGGGCTGCGCTTCTCCAACGTCATGCACGTGGAGGACTACGCGCAGTTCCCCTCGTTCGACGCGGACCCGCAGCTGCGCAAGTGGAACCTGTGGGGCTACATCGACGCGCGCGACGGCGCGCAGGCCGTGCGGCTCTCGCTGCAGCGCACCGGCCCGGGCGTGGAGGTGTTCATCGTCGCCAACGCCGACACCGTGATGAGCCGCTCCTCGGCCGAGCTGGTGGCCGAGGTGTACCCCGGCGTGGAGGTGCGCGGGGAGCTCGGCGAGCACGAGACGCTGCTGAGCATCGACAAGGCCCGCCGGCTGCTGGGCTTCGAGCCGCAGCACAGCTGGCGCGACCACGTCTGAGGCGCGACCACGTCTGAGGCGCGACCACGTCCGAGGCGCGCGCACGCCTGACGCGCGAGCGCGCCGCCGGGCGGTGCTCCCCGGCCGGGGAGCACCGCCCGCTGCGCCTCAGGCCGCGGGCTCCTGCGGCAGGGGGAGCAGGAAGTCGCGCAGCCCGGCGAGGTCGTCGGTGTTGACGTGGTCCACGTGCGCGGCCACCAGCTCGCGCCACACGGCCTCGCGCTCGGGGCCGGGCTCGTCCGGCGTGGCCCAGAACCGCACGGCGCGGCCGGCCAGGTGCGCGGCCCGCACGAACTCGTGCAGGCGGGCGCGCTCCTCCTGCGGCATCTCCCCGACGCCCGTCCACGTGAACAGGTTGTTCCAGTTGTCGCTGACCAGCGGCATGAAGTCGGGGTCGGCGCCGCTGGCCAGGTCCCCGGAGCGGCCGTCGTAGGCGGCGTTGCGCACGGGCTGGCGGGCGATGAGGTCCAGCGGGCGGTTGCCGGAGATGACGGCCGTGACGGCGCCCGGCTCGCTGTCGTAGCCCTCGCTCGTCATCGTGTACGTGGTGAACGCGCCCGGGTCGCGCGCGTCGTACCAGGCCAGCGCCTCGTCGATCGCGGCGTAGGTGCTCACCGCCTCGGTCTTGATGTCGATGAGCAGCTGCAGCGGGCGCCCGTCGCCGTGCACGCTGCCGCCGCCGTGCTCGGCGAACCACGCCAGCGGGTCCAGGTACAGCGACTGCAGGGTGCGGGCGGGGTCGAGGTCCCACGGGTCGTGGGCGACGAGCAGGCGCCCGTCCACGAGGTACACGTCGGCCTCGACGCTGGTGAAGCCGTGCTCGAGGGCGTCCAGCAGCGGGCGCTCGTGCTCGTAGTCGTTGTGGGCG
>NZ_JAAALM010000160.1 GCF_009906395.1 Kineococcus indalonis | reverse complement strand
GCCGGACCCGGCGGGCGGTGCCAGCGTGGGGGCATGACCGACACGCAGCTGCAGGGCAAGAAGGTCGCGTTCCTGGTCGCCCCCGAGGGCATCGAGCAGGTGGAGCTGACGGAGCCGTGGAAGGCGGTGCAGGAGGCCGGCGGCGAGCCGGTGCTGATCTCCACGCGGGCGGGGCAGGTGCAGGCGTTCGACCACCTGGACAAGGCCGACACCTTCGACGTGGACGTCGTGGTCTCCGACGCCAGCGTCAGCGAGTACGCGGCGCTGGTGCTGCCGGGCGGGGTGGCGAACCCGGACGCGCTGCGCACGAGCCGGGAGGCGGTGGCGTTCGTGGGGCAGTTCGCGGCCTCGACGCGGCCGATCGCGGCGATCTGCCACGCGCCGTGGACGCTGGTGGAGGCGGACGCGGTGCGCGGGCGGCGGGTGACGTCGTGGCCGAGCCTGGCCACGGACCTGCGCAACGCGGGCGCGGAGTGGGTGGACGAGCAGCTCGTGGTGGACACCTCCGGCCCCGGCCCGCTGATCACCAGCCGCGAGCCCGACGACCTGGACGCGTTCTCGGAGGCCGTGGTCGAGCACGTCGCGGCGGTGGGGTCGTGAGCGAGGTCCGCATCGGCTACACCTGCATGTCGGAGCAGTCCGACCCGCGGTGGCTGGTGCGCGACGCGGCGGCCGCGGAGGAGGCGGGCTTCGACCTGCTGGTCTTCTCCGACCACTACTCGCCGTGGCTGACCTCGCAGGGGCACGCGCCGTACGCCTGGAGCGTGCTGGGCGCGGTGTCGCAGGTGACCTCGCGCGCGGAGCTCATGACGTACGTGACGTGCCCGACGGTGCGCTACCACCCGGCGGTGGTGGCGCAGAAGGCGGCCACGGTGGGGGTGCTCTCCGAGGGGCGCTTCACGCTGGGGCTGGGTTCGGGCGAGAACCTCAACGAGCACGTGGTGGGCCAGGGCTGGCCGGCGGTGGAGGAGCGCCACGACATGCTCGTGGAGGCGCTGGAGATCATCTCCACGCTCTTCGACGGCGAGCTGCTCAGCTACGCCGGCGAGCACTTCCGGGTGGACTCCGCGCGCCTGTGGGACCTGCCGGAGCGGCGGGTGCCGATCGCGGTGGGCGTGTCGGGCCCGAAGTCGTGCGCGCGGTTCGCGCCGCTGGCCGACCACATGATCGCGGTGGAGCCGGACGGGTCGCTGGGCCCGCTGTGGGACGGGGCGCGCGAGGCGTCGCAGGCCGCGACGAGCCGGCGCATCGGGCAGATGCCGGTGTGCTGGGACGCCGACCGCGACGCGGCGGTGGCCCGCGCGCACGAGCAGTTCCGCTGGTTCGCCGGGGGCTGGAAGGTGAACGCGGACCTGCCGACGACGGCCGGGTTCTCCGGGGCCAGCCAGTACGTGCGCCCGGAGGACGTGGCGCAGCAGATCCCGTGCGGCAACGACGTGGACGCGATCGTTCAGGCGGCGGGCGCGTTCTTCGAGGCGGGGTTCACGGACCTGGCGCTGGTGCAGGTGGGCGGTGAGCACCAGGAGGACTTCCTGCGGGCGGCGTCGGCGGAGGTCCTGCCGGCGCTGCGCGAGGCGGCGGCCTCGCAGGACCCCTCCCCCAGCTGAAGCCGGCGCGCACCGAGCCCGTCCCCGCGGCGGCCGGGGGAGCACCCGCTCCCGCGGCCGCCGCGGGTGCGTTCAGGGCAGGGTGAACAGCGGCTCGCCCGCGGCGACGGGGCCGGGCGCGCGCAGGTCGGTGAGGGCGCCGACGGGCACGTCGAGGGCCACGACGGGGACGACGGCGGAGCGGCCCGAGGCGCGCACGGCGTCGGCGTCGAAGCGCAGGACGGGCTGGCCGGCGACCACGGCGTCGCCCTCGGCGACGAGCAGCTCGAAACCCTCGCCGGCCATCTGGACGGTGTCGATGCCCAGGTGCACGAGCACCCCGCGGCCGCCCCCGGCGAGGACGACGAACGCGTGCGGGTGCAGCTTCAGGACGGTGCCGTCGACGGGGGCGAGCGCCTGCACCGTGCCGGCGGGCGGTTCGACGGCCAGGCCGGGCCCGACGATGGACTGCGCGAACACCGGGTCGGGCACGTCGGCCATCGCCAGGGCGGTGCCGGGCACGGGGGCGGTGACGACGAGGCTCACCGCAGGTCCTCGATGTCCTCCGCGATGGTGTCGGCGTTGGGGCCGACGACGACCTGCACGACGGTGCCCGAGCGCAGGACGCCCATCGCGCCGGCGGCCTTCAGGCCGGCCTCGTCCACGGCGGAGGCGTCGCTGACCTCGCAGCGCAGCCGGGTGATGCACGGTTCGATCTCGACGACGTTGCCGCTGCCGCCGAGCGCGTCGAGGATCTTCTGGGCCTGGCTCACGGGTTCCTCCCGCTGGTGGGCGATGGTTCAGGGACCGTTCACGAACTCTTGACGCGCGAGGCCTGGCAGGTCCATCGTCGTCCTCGCCAGCTGGACCGTACCAGTACGGACCAGCGCCGACCAGGGTTCCGCGACGAGGGGGTGGAGCGCGTGCAGCCTCCCCCGCAGGGCGCCGGGGTCGTCGCCGGACCGGTGCCCAAGCACGCGCAGCTGCGCGCGATCCTGGTGCGCACCATCACCACCGACCTGGCGCCCGACGCCCCGATCCCCTCGGAGCGCGAGCTCGTCGAGGCGTACTGCGTCAGCCGGATGACCGTCCGGGAGGCGATCGGGCAGCTCGTCAACGAGGGGCTGCTCTACCGGGTGCACGGCAAGGGGACGTTCGTGGCCCCCGCCGCCGTGCAGTCCCAGCTGCACCTGGCGTCCTTCAGCGCCGACATGCGCCGGCGGGGCCACGAACCCTCCAGCCGCGTGCTCGCCGCGGACCTGCGCACCCCGCCGCCGGCGGTGGCGCGCGCCCTCGCCCTGCCCCCGGGCGCGCCCGCCGTCCACGTGGAGCGGCTGCGCCTGGCCGACGGGGTGCCCATGGCCCACGAGGTGACGTACTACCCGGACCACCTCGTGCCCGGACTGCTCGAGCACGACCTGTCCGGTTCCACCTACGAGCTGCTCGCCGTGCGGTACGGTCTGGCACCCACCGCGGGCGAGCAGACCCTCACCGCCGAGAGCGCCACGCGCCCGCTCGCCGCCCTGCTGGGCACGGCCACCGGCGCTCCCCTGCTCCTGTTCGCCCGCACCACCCGCGCCGGTGACGCCGTCGTGGAGCACACGACGTCGCGCTACCGCGCCGACCGCTACAGCGTCCGGATGTCCCTCGACCGCACCACGGACGGGGTCCCCGCACCTCCCGAACCCAGGAGTTCGACGTGAGCACAACGACGACCACCACGAAGGCCGAGAAGAAGCCGTTCCCCGGGCTCGCCACCCTCCAGCGCGTCGGGCGCTCGCTCATGCTGCCGATCGCGGCGCTGCCGGCGGCGGCGATCCTGCTGCGGCTGGGCCAGGCCGACATGCTCGGCGCGGACGGGCTGGGCTGGGACGGCCTGGCCGGCGTCCTGGCCGCCGCCGGCGGGGCCCTGTTCGACAACCTGCCGCTGCTGTTCGCCGTCGGCGTCGCCATCGGCTTCGCGAAGAAGTCCGACGGCTCCACGGCGCTGGCCGCGGTCGTGGGCTACCTGGTGTTCAAGGGGGTCGGGGACTCGCTCTCGCCCACCGTGCTGGGCGCCGCCGCCGAGGGCGAGGAGCAGGAGCTCATCAACTGGGGGGTCCTCGGCGGCATCCTGGTGGGCATCACCGCCGCGCTGCTGTGGCAGCGCTTCTACCGCATCAAGCTGCCGGACTACCTGGCGTTCTTCGGCGGGCGCCGCTTCGTGCCGATCGTCACGGCCGTGGCCGCGATCCTGCTGGCCACCGCCATGAGCTTCCTGTACTCGCCGTTCGACTCCGCCCTCACCGCGCTGGGCGAGTGGGTCGCCGGCAACAGCGTGCTCGGCGGGTTCGTCTTCGGCACCGCCAACCGCCTGCTGGTGCCGCTGGGCCTGCACCACATCCTCAACTCGTTCCCGTGGTTCCAGCTCGGCTCCTTCACCGGCGCCTCCGGCGAGCCCGTGCAGGGCGACATCGCCCGCTTCCTCAACGGCGACCCGACCGCGGGCGCGTTCATGACCGGCTTCTTCCCCGTCATGATGTTCGCCCTGCCGGCCGCCGCGCTGGCCATCACGCGGGCCGCGCGCCCCTCCCAGCGCAAGCTGGTGGGCGGCATCATGCTCTCCGCGGCGCTGACGTCGTTCATCACCGGCGTCACCGAGCCGCTGGAGTTCTCCTTCATGTTCGTGGCGTTCCCGCTGTACGTGGTGCACGCGGTGCTCACCGGCACCTCGCTGGCCCTGGTCAACGCCCTGGGCGTGCGCGACGGGTTCGGGTTCTCCGCGGGCCTGATCGACTACCTTCTGAACTGGAACATCGCCACGAACCCGGCGCTGATCATCGTCATCGGGCTGGGCTACGCGGTGGTGTACTTCCTGCTGTTCACCTTCGTCATCCGCCGCTGGAACCTGCGCACCCCGGGCCGGGAGGACGAGGCGGACTCCTCGGTGGCCGAGGTCACCGCAGCCGACACCGCGCCCGCCGCGAGCGCCGGCACGGACCGGGCGCCGCAGGAGCGCGACCGCACCTGAGGCCGCGCACCGCACGGCGACGCACCACGACGCACCACGACGCACCGGGGCGGCCGGAGGGGGGCTCCCCCTCCGGCCGCCCCGGTGCGTGCTCCCCCCGGCCGCCGCGTGCGTCAGCGCCTCACGCGCGGCGCCAGCGCAGGGTGGCGATCTGGAAGGGCCGCAGCTCCACGACCGCGGCGCCCCCGCGCTGCTCGCGCAGGGCGCGCGGGTGCTCCACCGCGCGCTCCAGCAGGTCCGTCTCGGTGACGGAGGCGGCGGCGAAGGAGGGGCGCACGGTGGCGCGGGCGCGCCCGCCGTGGGCCTCGTACAGGCGCACCACGACATCGCCGCTGCGGTCCTCGGCGAGCTTGACGGCCTCCACGACCACCCCCTCGCCCTCGACGGCGACCAGCGGCTCGACCGGCCCGGCGCCGCGCACCTCGCGCAGCGGCAGGTTCAGCCGGTAGCCCTCGCGCACCGCCTCGGGCACGCCGGCGCCCACGAGCAGCGAGGCGCGCAGGACGTGCCGGCCCTGGTCGGCGTCGGGGTCGGGGAACAGCGGGGCGCGCAGCAGCGACAGCCGCACGGTGGTGGTGGTGCCGCCGTCGGGGCGGGTGGTGCGCCCGGTGTCGTGCCCGTAGGTGGAGTCGTTGGCCACGGCCGCGCCGTAGCCGCCCTCCCCCACGTGCACCCAGCGGTGCGCGCACGTCTCGAAGCGCGCGGCGTCCCAGGAGGTGTTGGTGTGCGTGGGGCGCAGGACGTGCCCGAACTGGATCTCGCTGGCGGCGCGGTCGGCGTGCACGTCCAGGGGGAAGGCGAGCTTGAGCAGCTTCTGCCGCTCGTGCCAGTCCACGTCCAGCGTGAGCTCGACGGCGGCCGAGCCCGCGGCCAGCTCGACCACCTGCTCCACGCGCGAGCCCCCGAAGGCGCGCACGACGCGCACGGCGGCGCGCTGCGGGCCGGCGTCCACCAGCTCCACGGACTCGGCGGTGTCGAGGTCGGTGGTGTGCCGGCGGTAGTGCTCGTCGACGTCCCAGGCGTCCCACTGGGTGGGGGTGTCGCGGTGCAGCTGCAGCAGCCCCCCGCGCGCGCCGGGGGCGAGGACCTCGCGCCCGGCGGCCAGGTCCAGCACGGAGGTGAGCAGCCCGGCGCCGTCGAGGGTGAGGCGGACCCGGTCGTTCTCCAGGACGTACCCGTCGCCGGCGGCCGCGGCGCGCACCGCGCCCTCGCCGGGCTGCGCGCTGCCGCCGCCCAGCGCGGCGACGCCCCGGCGCGGGAAGGGGGAGGCGTTGAACGCCAGCGCCTGCCCGCCCTCGCCGGCCAGCGCGCGCAGGGAGCCGGCGACGAGCTCCTCCAGCTCGGCGGCGACCTCGGCGTAGCGGGCCTCGGCCTCCCGGTGCACCCAGGCGATGGAGGAGCCGGGCAGGATGTCGTGGAACTGCTGCAGCAGCACCACGCGCCACAGGCGCTCCAGCGCCTCGTACGGGTAGGGGGTGCCGCGCTGCACGGCCGCGGCGCTGGCCCACAGCTCCGCCTCGCGCAGCAGGTGCTCGCTGCGGCGGTTGCCGCGCTTGGTGCGCGCCTGGGAGGTGTAGGTGCCGCGGTGGAACTCCAGGTAGACCTCCCCGCTCCACACTGGCGGCTCGGGGTACTCCGCCTGCGCGCGCCGGAAGAAGTCGTGCGGGCCGCCGAGCTCGACGGCCGGGGAGCCCTCCAGGGAGCGGGTGCGGGCGGCCGCGGCGAGCATCTCGCGGGTGGGGCCGCCGCCGCCGTCGCCGTAGCCGAAGGGCAGCAGCGAGGTGCGCGCGCGGCCCTTCTCGGCGAACTGCCGCTCGGCGCGGGCCAGGTCCGCCCCGCCGAGGTCGGAGTTGTAGGTGTCGGCGGGCGGGAAGTGCGTGAAGATCCGGGTGCCGTCGATGCCCTCCCACTCGAAGGTGTGGTGCGGCATCCGGTTCACCTCGTTCCACGACGGCTTCTGCGTGAGGAACCAGCGGGCACCGGCGGCGCGGGCGATCTGCGGCATCGCCGCGGTGTAGCCGAAGGAGTCCGGCAGCCACACGTCCAGCGGTTCCACGCCGAGCTCCTCGGCGAAGAAGCGCTTGCCGGCGACGAACTGGCGGGCCAGCGCCTCCCCGCCGGGCATGTTCGTGTCCGACTCCACCCACATGCCGCCCACGGGCACGAAACGGCCCTCGGCGACGCGCTTCTTGATGCGCTCGAACAGCTCCGGCTGGCTGTCGCGCACCCAGGCGTACTGCTGGGCGGAGGAGGCGGCGAACACCAGGTCGGGGTCCTCGTCCATGAGGGCCAGAACGTTGGAGAAGGTGCGCGCGCACTTGCGCGCGGTCTCGCGCGTGGGCCACAGCCACGCGGAGTCGATGTGGGCGTGCCCGACGGCGGTGACGCGGTGCGCGCTGGCCGAGGCCGGCTGCGCCAGCGCCCCGGCCAGCGCCGCGCGCCCGGCCGCCGCGGTGCCGGCCACGTCCCAGGGGTCCACGGCGTCCACGGCGTCGTCCAGGGCGCGCAGCACCTCCGCGCGCCGCGTGGAGCTCTCCGGCAGCTGGGCGAGCAGCCCGCGCAGCGTCCAGACGTCCTGCTGCAGCTCCCACACCCGCACGTCCAGCTCGGCCAGGTCGGCGCCGGCGAACCGGTACAGCGGGTCGGTGCCGGCGGTGGCGGGGTCGCCCAGGCGGGTGGGGGTGGCGAAGACGCCGTCGCCGGAGACGTCGGGGTTGGAGGAGGCCTCCAGCAGCACGTCCACGGCGCCGTCGGCGCCGGTGACGGCGGCCAGCGGCAGGTACCGGTTGCGCGGGTGCAGGCCCTTGACCACGGTGCCGTCGGGCCGGTACGCCGTGGCCTCGGCCTGGAAGCCGGGCTGCACGTGGGAGTAGCCGAGGTCGACGACGACCTCCACCCGGGTGCCCTCGGCGCCGAAACCCTCCGGGGCGCGCCCGGTCAGGCGGAACCAGGTGGTGCCCCAGGGCCGCCCCCACGCCGTGCCCACCGCGAAGGGCGCGTAGGGGGCGGCGGCCGCCTCGGCGAACGGCACCGGCTCCCCCGGGGCCTGCCACGCGCTCACCGCCAGCGGGACGCGCCGGCGGTACGTCGCGGGGTCGAGGCGCTCGCGCACGAAGCGGTCGACGCGCATCTCGACGAGGGCGGGGTTGACGTGCACGGGG
>NZ_JAAALM010000015.1 GCF_009906395.1 Kineococcus indalonis | reverse complement strand
CCCGGGGGGTGCTCGGCGGGGCTGCCGGGTGCGGGCTGCTCAGCGCTCGGCGCGCAGCGCCGCCACGAGCCCGGGCAGCACGGTGGCCGCCTCCTCGTGCGGGACCTGGCAGGTGCCGGCCGCGACGTGACCGCCACCGCCGTGCGCCAGGCACACCGCGCCGACGTCCGCGGGGGAGGTGCGGTCCACGATGGACTTGCCGATCGCGAACACGGTGTTCTGCTTGGCCCGGCCCCACATCACGTGGATCGACACGCGCGCCTGCGGGAACAGCGCGTACACCAGGAACCGGTTGCCGGCGTGGATGACCTCCTCCTCGCGCAGGTCCAGCACCGCGACGTCGCCGTGCAGGGTGGTGACCCGCTCCAGCTGGGCGCGGAACAGCTCCGCCTGCGCCCGGTACAGCTCCACGCGCTCGGCCACGTCCGGCAGGGCGAGGATCTCGTCGACGTCCTGGTACGTCGTGCAGTGCTCGATGAGCTGCATCATCAGCTGGTAGTTCGAGATCCGGAAGTCGCGGAAGCGGCCCAGGCCGGTGCGGCTGTCCATGAGGAAGTTCAGCAGCGTCCAGCCGGTGGGCTCCAGGATCTCCGAGACGTCGTAGGCCGCCGAGTCCGCCTGGTCCACCGCGCGCATCAGCTCGTCGGACACCTTCGGGAACCGCGCCGCGCCGCCCAAGGAGTCGAACACCACGCGCGCCGCGGAGGGGGCGTCGGCGTCGATGACGTGGTTGGCGGCCCCGCCGGCGCGCAGCGTCTCGGAGTGGTGGTGGTCGAACACCACGTGCGCCCGCGCGTCGTACGGCAGGTTCGTCAGGACGTCCCGCTCCGTGATCTCCACCGTGCCGTCCTGCACGTCCTTGGGGTGCACGAACGTGATCTCGTCGACGAGGTCGAGCTGGCGCAGCAGCACCGCGCACACGAGCCCGTCGAAGTCGCTGCGGGTCACGAGCCGGTACGGGCCGGCGGACAGGAGGTTCTCCGGGACGGTCACGGCTGCTCCATCGGCACGCGCACCCCGCACCTTGAGGGTCCGGGCCGGGATCCCCCCGACCGGGTGCGTCACACCCCTGCCGAGCGGGTGCACCGCCCCTCGGGACGCTGCACCCGCGCCCGTCGCGGCGTTACGCTCGGTCAACCATGGCAGCCAGTGCGAGTCGGGGTCGCAGCACCTCCCCCCGCCCCGGCCCGGAGCTGCGGCCGGCCGGTCCGCCGGACCCGTTCACCACGATCTTCACCGCCTCGCCGGTGCCCATCGGGCTGTGCGAGGACGGCCTGTTCATCGCGGTGAACCCCGCCCTGTGCGAGCTGTTCGGCCGCTCCGAGGAGGAGCTGCTCGGCTCCTCCACGGTGCCGTTCACCCACCCCGACGACCTGCACGTCAACCGGGGCATCGAGGGCGTGCTGCGCGCGGCCCGCCAGCGCGGCGAGCGCGCCGTGCAGGTGGAGAAGCGCTACCTGCGCCCCGACGGCGAGGTCGTGTGGGCCTGGCTGACGGTGACGATGGTGCCCGGCCCGAACGGCGAGGAGTGGACCCTGATCCACCCCCAGGACGTCACGGCCCGCAAGGTCGCCGAGCTGGCGCTGCGCAGGTCCGAGGCGAACCTGGCGGCGGTGAACCTCATCGCCCGGCGGGTGCAGGCCGGGCAGGACCCCCGCCCGCAGGTCGTGGACTCCGCGCGCGCGGTGTCCGGGGCGGTCCAGGCGCTGCTGCTGGAGCCGCGCGGCGCGCGCACCGGTGACGACGGCGACGAGGCCGGCGGCCCGGCGGTGCTGGTCGTCACGGCCGCCTCGCCCGCCGGGACCGTCGGCACCCGCGTGGCGCTGGCCGGCCCCTCCGTCAGCGCCGGCGCCTACCGCTCCGGCGAGCTGACCCTGGTGCCCGACGGCGCGCTGGACCCGCGCACCGCCCACGACCCCGACGGCGTCGCGGGGGCCTCCGCGCTGCTGTGCACCCCGCTGACCACCCGCGGCGTCGTCAGCGCCGTCCTGCTGGTGTGCTGGGACCACCCGCTCCCCGGCCCGGACGACGACGACGTGCGCGCGGTCCTGCAGCTGGCCGACGGCGCGGCCGCGGCCCTGGAGCACGCCCGGGTGGTGGCCGAGCTGGAGGCCTCGGCCGTCACCGACGCCCTCACCGGCCTGCCCAACCGGCGCGGCTGGGAAGAGCACCTGGCCCGGCTGGCCGCGGTGTGCGAGCGCGACGGCGAGCCGCTGACCGTGGCCGTGCTGGACCTGGACCACTTCAAGGCCTACAACGACGCCGAGGGGCACCTGGCCGGGGACCGGCTGCTGCGCGAGGTGGCGCAGCTCGTGCGCGGCGAGCTGCGCGCCGGCGACGTCGTGGCCCGCTGGGGCGGGGAGGAGTTCACCCTGGCCCTGCCCTCCTGCTCCGCGCAGGACGCGCACGTCCTGCTGGAGCGGGTGCGCCTGGCCGTGCGGCGGGCGCGCAGCTGCAGCACCGGCTTCGCCACCCGCCGCCCCGGTGAACCGCCCGCGGCGCTGCTGCGCCGCGCCGACGACGCCCTCTACGCCGCCAAGCAGGCCGGCCGCGACCGGGTCCTGCAGGCCCTGGAGCCGTGAGGCGCCGGGGCGCGCGGCCCGTTCAGTCCAGCCGCCCGCTCGGGTGGGTGTAGAGGCAGAAGGGGTGCCCTGCGGGGTCAGCGAGGACGTACAGGGGCTCGTCGGGCTCGTCGGTGCGGTGCAGCAGCAGCCGCGCCCCCAGCGACTCGGCGCGCTCGCGCTGGGCGTCGAGGTCGCCGGGCTCGTCCACGGAGAAGCACAGGTGCATCTGCATCGGCACGTCCGGCGAGGGCCAGGTCGTGCGGTGCAGCGTCTCCACGCGCTGGAACGCCAGCAGCCGCCGCCCCGCGGGCGTCACCAGGACCAGCCAGTCGGGGACCTCCTCCCCGTCCGCGCCGGGCTCGTCGCCGGGGCGGTACTCCAGGCCCAGCAGCCGGCGGTAGAACTCCGCCAGCTCGCGGGCGTCCGTGGCGTCCAGCACGGTGTTGACCAGGCGCGGGTGGGTGGGCATGCCGCTCCTCCTCGGTGTCGTCCCTCGGTGTCGTCCTTCGGTGTCGTCCCTCGGTGTCGTCCTTCGGTGTCGTCCTTCGGCGTCGTCCTTCGGCGTCGTCGCTCGGTGCCGTCCCCGACGATCGTGCTCGCCGCGGGGCCGGCGGACCACCCGGGCCGGTGCCACCGCCCGGCGCCCTGGCGGATGATGGTCCGGTGAACCCCCGCTCCAGCGCCGACGAGGTCACCGGCGAGACGGCCGGCGAGACGGCCGGCGAGGGGGCGCCGCGCTCGTACAAGCTGCGCCGCGGCCGGATGGGCGCCACCCGGCGGGCGGCGCTGCAGGACCACCCGGCCCGCTTCGCGGTGCCCGGCGGCGACGGCCCGCTGGACCTGCCCGCGCTGTTCGGCCCCGGCGTCCCGGTCGTGCTGGAGATCGGGTTCGGCACGGGCGGCACCACCCTGGAGATGGCCGCGGCCGACCCGGGCACCGGCGTGCTCGCCGTGGACGTCCACACCCCGGGGGTGGCGGCGCTGCTGCTGGGCCTGGAGGAGCGCGGCCTGGGCAACGTGCGGGTGCTGGAGGGCGACGGCCGACTGCTCCTGCGGCAGCGGGTCGCCCCGGCGGCCCTGGCCGGGGTGCGGGTGTACTTCCCCGACCCGTGGCCCAAGCCGCGCCACCACAAGCGGCGCCTGCTCGACGCCGGTTTCGCGGCGCTGGTGGCCGACCGGCTGGCCCCCGGCGGGCTGCTGCACGTGGCCACCGACTGGGAGCCCTACGCGCAGCGGGTGGAGCAGGTGCTGGCCGCCGAGCCGGGGCTGGTGCTGCAGGACGGGCGGGGCCGCCCGCCGTGGCGCCCGGTGACCCGGTTCGAGGCGCGGGGCCTGGAGCGCGGGCACGTGGTCACGGACCTGCTGGCCCGCCGCCCCGGCCCGCCCGCGCCCTGAGCCCGGCCCTGAGCCGGCGGGCCCGGCGCGCTCAGCGCAGGACGACCACGTCCAGCCGGCGCGGCCCGTGCACGCCCTCCACGCGGTCCAGCTCGATGTCGCTGGTGGCGCTGGGCCCGGAGACGAACGTCAGCGGCACCGAGGGGTCCAGGCGCGCCAGCGCCTCCGGGACGGTCTCGACGACGTCGGCGGCGCGCACCACGCACACGTGGTGGTCGGGCACCAGGGTCAGCGCCCGGCGGCCCTGGCCGGGGCCGCCGCCGGCCAGGACGATCGTGCCGGTGAGCGCGATCGCCACCGTGCTGCCGGTGACCACGGCGTCCAGGTCGTCCAGCTCGGCCACCGCCAGCGGCGAGCCGGGGTGCTCCTCGACGACCTCGCGCTCGCCGGTCCGGGGGCGCCAGCCCGGCGCGAGGTCGGCGGGCACCACGACGCGGCGGGAGCCGGCCTCGTCCAGGCAGCGCGCCACCGCCCCGGCGACCTCGTCGTCGGAACCGGCGCGCAGCACGCGGGCGCGGTAGTCCTCCACCCGCTCCACGAGCAGGTCCAGCACCTGCGCCGAGCCCGGCGCCAGGGAACCGCTGCGGTGGTACCCGCGCGGCACCGGCGGCACCCCGCCGCGCGGGGCCCCGGCGTCGCGGGCGGCGCGCAGCCGCGCCAGGACCTCCTCGCGCGCGCCGCTCACGAGCGCTCCCCGTCCTGCTCGTCGTGCCCGCCGGTGCGGGCCCACCACTGCCGGGCGGTCTCCGCCGGCGGGGCGGGCACGTCGCGGCTGTCGGTCCAGTGCGACAGCGGCCACGGCAGGGAGCTGATGCGCCCCTCGCGCCCGGCCAGCAGCCGCCCCAGCGCCAGGCCCTTCTCCGCGGCGGCGAACCGGCCGGGGGAGGACATCACCAGCGCCGCGGCCCTGAGCGCGAGGTCCTGCGCGGTGGGCCGCGGGTGCGACTCCACCGAGGCCGCGCGCTGCTGCACCAGCAGGTTCGGGATGTCGATGCGCACCGGGCAGGCGTCGAAGCACGCCCCGCACAGCGAGGACGCGTAGGGCAGCGAGGCGTTGGGGTCGTCGGGGCCGGAGATGCCGGTGAGCATGGGGGAGAGCACCGCCCCGATCGGGCCGGGGTACACCGAGCCGTAGGCGTGCCCGCCCACGCGCTCGTAGACGGGGCACACGTTCAGGCACGCCGAGCATCGGATGCAGTGCAGCGCGGCGCGCCCGTCCTCGTCGGCCAGCACCGCCGAGCGGCCGTTGTCCAGCAGCACGAGGTGGAACTCCTGCGGGCCGTCGCCGGGGGTGACGCCCGTCCAGGTGGAGGTGTACGGGTTCATCCGCTCCCCGGTGGAGCTGCGCGGCAGCAGCTGCAGGAACACCTCCAGGTCGCTGAACGTGGGCACGAGCTTCTCCACGCCCATGAGCGTGATGAGGGTGCCCGGCAGCGTCAGGCACATGCGCCCGTTGCCCTCGGACTCCACGACGCAGAGGGTCCCGGTGTCGGCGACGGCGAAGTTCGCGCCGCTGACGGCGACCTTCGCGGTGAGGAACTTGCGGCGCAGGTGCGCGCGCGCGGCCATCGCCAGCTCGCGCGGGTCGTCGCTCAGCGCCGGGTCCACCCCGGGCATCTCGCGCAGGAAGATCTCGCGGATCTCGCTGCGGTTGCGGTGGATGGCGGGCACGAGGATGTGGCTGGGCGCGTCGTGGCCGAGCTGCACGATGAGCTCGGCGAGGTCGGTCTCCCAGGCGGTGATGCCCTGCTCGGCCAGCGCCTCGTTCAGGCCGGTCTCCTGCGTGGCCATCGACTTGACCTTCACGACCTCGTCGGAACCGGTGGCGCGCACCAGCTCGGCGACGACCGCGTTGGCCTCGGCGGCGTCGCGGGCCCAGTGCACGTGCCCGCCGCGGGCGGTGACGTTCTCCTCGAGCTGCTCCAGCAGCTCCGGCAGCCGGGCCATGACGTCGGCCTTGAGCGCCGAGCCGGCCAGGCGCAGCTCCTCCCAGTCGTCCAGCTCGGCGACGACGCCGGCGCGCTTGCCGCGGATGATCCCGGTGGCCTTGCCGAGGTTGCGGCGCAGCTGGGTGTCGGCCAGCTTCTCGTGCGCGGCCCGCGGGAACGAGGTGGTCCCGCGCAGGTTCCCCTGCCCGGCCACGGAGTGCGTGGGCAGGCCGGTGTCGCGCGAGCCGTCGCGCGCACCGCCCCGCACGGCCGGCATGCCGAGGTCGGTGGTGCTCACCGCTGCGCCTCCACGGGTTCGTCGCGCACGCCGCCGGGGGTGCCGGCCGCGGCGGGGGTCCGGCCCGCCTCGGTGGAGGCGAGGATCTCCGCCAGGTGCACGGTGCGGACCCCGGTGCGCAGCCGGCCCAGCCCGCCGCCGATGTGCATCAGGCACGAGGAGTCCCCGGCGGTGCACACCTCCGCGCGGGTGCCCAGGACGTTGCGCATCTTGTCGGCGAGCATCGCGGTGGACGTCTCGCCGTTCTTCACCGCGAACGTGCCGCCGAAGCCGCAGCACACCTCCGCGTCGGGCAGCTCCACCAGCTCCAGGCCGCGCACGGCCCGCAGCAGCCGCAGCGGCTTGTCCGCCACCCGCAGCATCCGCAGCGAGTGGCAGGTGGGGTGGTAGGTGACGCGGTGCGGGTAGTGGGCGCCGACGTCGGTGACGCCCAGGACGTCCACGAGCAGTTCGGACAGCTCGTACGTGCGCGCCGCCACGGCCTCGGCCCGTTCCGCCAGGACCTCGTCGCCGGCGCGACGGGCCACCACGGCGTGCTGGTGGCGCACGCAGCCGGTGCAGGAGCCCGACGGCGCCACCACCGCGTCCCACCCGCCGTCCGCGACGGGTTCGAACACCTCCACGTGGTGGCGCACCAGCGGCACCGCCTCGCGCAGGTAGCCGGTGTTCACGTGCATCTGCCCGCAGCACGTCTGCCCCTCGGGGAACACGACCTCGTGCCCCAGCCGGTGCAGCAGCCTGACGGTGGCCTTCACGGCCTGCGGGAACATCGCGTCCCCCAGGCAGGTGGCCATCACGGCGATCTTCACAGCACTCCAGTCTCGAGGCGCGACCTGCGCGGAGCGTAGGTCGTCGTCGCGTGCGTGTCGCGCACCAGGGCGCGCAGGTCCTCCAGCGACCCGGACAGGTCGCCGTGCGCGCGCGCCTGCACCAGGACGTTGCCCAGGGCGGTGGCCTCCACCGGCCCGGCCACCACCGGCAGCCCGCACGCGTCCGCGGTCAGCTCGCACAGCAGCGCGTTGCGCGCGCCGCCGCCGACCAGGTGCACGGCGTCCACGTCGTGCCCGGACAGGCGCACCGCGTCGGCGACGGCGGCGGCGAACGCGCGCGCCAGGCTCTCCAGCACGCAGCGCACCACCTGCGCCTTCGCGCCCGGCGGGCGGTGCCCGGCCTCCCCGGCCGCGGCGCGCACGCGCTCCACCATCGGGCCCGGCGGCAGGAACCGCGGGTCGTCGATGTCGACGAGCGGGCCGCCGGCGGGCACGTCGGCGGCGGCGGCCAGCAGGGCGGGCAGGTCCTGCTCGCCCTCGGCGGCGGCCCACTCCGCCAGGCACTGCTGCAGCACCCACAGGCCCATGACGTTGCGCAGGTAGCGGATGCGCCCGTCCACGCCGCGCTCGTTGGTGAAGTTCGCCGCGAACGACTCCGCGGACAGCACGGGCCGCTCCAGCTCCACGCCCACCAGGCCCCAGGTGCCGCAGGCGACGTAGGCGAACCGCTCGTCGCGCGCGGGCACCGCCACCACCGCCGAGGCGGTGTCGTGCGAGCCGACGGCGACCAGCTGCACCGACGCGGGCAGGCCGGTCTCGGCGAGCACCTGCGGGCGCAGGCCCCCCAGCACGGTGCCGGGGTCGTGCACCGGCGGCAGCAGCGCCTGCTCGACGCCGGCCAGCTCCACGAGGTCCGGCGCCCAGCGGCCGGTGCGCACGTCGGCCAGGCCGGTGGTGGAGGCGTTGGTGGCCTCCGCGCCGCGGTGGCCGCTGAGCCAGTAGCCCAGCAGGTCGGGCACGAGCAGCAGCTGCGCCGCGCAGCCCAGCAGCGACTCCTCCGCCTCGGCCACGAGCTGGTAGAGCGTCGTGAACGGCAGGTGCTGCAGGCCGTTGCGCTCGTACAGCCGCTGCGCGGGCACGCGGTCGAACACGCGCTCGGCCACGCCCGCGGTGCGCGGGTCGCGGTAGTGCCGCGGGGTGCCCAGCAGGGCGCCCTCGCGGCTCAGCAGGCCGTAGTCCACCGCCCAGGTGTCCACCCCGACGGTGCGGGCGCCCGCGCCGCCGGGCGCGCGGGCGGCGCGGCCCAGGCCGGTGAGCACCTGCTGCCACAGCCCGACCGCGTCCCAGTGCAGCCGGCCGGCCACCTCCACGCCGCCGTTGGGGAAGCGGTGCACCTCGGCCAGCTCCAGCCGGCCCGGCGCGGCGGCGCCGAGCATGACGCGGCCGCTGGAGGCGCCGAGGTCCACGGCGATGTGGACGGACATCCCTGGCCCTCCTAGCGCAGGAACGCGGCGGCGACGCCGGCGTCCACGGGCACGTGCAGCCCGGTCGTGTGCGAGAGCTCCCCGGCGGTCAGGACGAACACGGCGTTGGCGACGTGCTCGGGCAGCACCTCGCGCTTGAGCAGGGTGCGCTGGGCGTAGAACCTCCCCAGCTCCTCCTCGGGGATGCCGTACGTCTTGGCGCGCTGCGCGCCCCAGCCGCCGGCGAAGATGCCCGAACCGCGCACCACGCCGTCGGGGTTCACGCCGTTGACCTTGATGCCGTGCTCGCCCAGCTCGGCGGCCAGCAGGCGCACCTGGTGGGCCTGGTCGGCCTTGACCGCGGAGTAGGCGATGTTGTTCGGCCCGGCGAACACGGAGTTCTTGGAGGCGATGTAGACGATGTCGCCTCCCAGGCCCTGCGCGATGAGCACCCTGGCGGCGGCCTGCGAGACCAGGAAGGAGCCCTTGGCCATGACGTCGTGCTGCAGGTCCCAGTCCTTCTCCGTGGTCTCCAGCAGCGGCTTGGAGATGGACAGGCCCGCGTTGTTCACCACCAGGTCCAGCCCGCCGAAGGCGAGCACGGCCTGCTCGACCGCGGCGGCCACGGCGGCGGGGTCGGAGACGTCCGCGGCCACGCCCACGGCGACGTCGGCGGGCACCTTCGCGCCGGTGGAGGCGGCGATCTCCTCGGCCGCGGCCTGCGCCCTGGCCGGGTCCAGGTCGGCGACGACGACGCAGGCGCCCTCGGCGGCCAGGCGGGTGGCGATGGCCTTGCCGATGCCGGAGGCCGCGCCGGTCACCAGGGCGATGCGGGTGGCCAGCGGCTTGGGCTTCGGCAGGCGCGCCAGCTTGGCCTCCTCCAGCGCCCAGTACTCGATGCGGAACTTCTCGCTCTCCTCGATGGGGGAGTAGCTGGAGACGCCCTCGGCGCCGCGCATCACGTTGATCGCGTTGACGTAGAACTCCCCGGCCACGCGCGCGGTCTGCTTGTCCTTGCCGAAGGAGAACATCCCCACGCCCGGCACCAGGACGATCAGCGGGTCGGCGCCGCGGATCGCGGGGCTCTCCGCGGTGGCGTGCCGGTCGTAGTAGGCGCGGTAGTGCGCGCGGTAGGCCTCGTGCAGCTCGTGCAGGCGCGCGGTGACCTCCTCGAGCGCGGCGGTGGCCGGCAGGTCCACGACCAGCGGCTCGACCTTGGTGCGCAGGAAGTGGTCCGGGCAGGAGGTCCCCAGCGCGGCCAGGCGCGGGTGCTGCTCGCGCGAGAGGAAGTCCAGCACCACCTCGGAGTCGGTGAAGTGCCCGACCTGCGGGGCGTCGTGGCTGGCGATCCCGCGCACCACCGGCGCCAGCGCGGCGGCCCGGGCGCGCCGCTCGCCCTCCGGCAGTGCGGCGTAGCCCTCGAGCACCGGGCCGAACGGCTCGGGCACGGAGTTAGCCTCCAGGAACGCGGTGGCCGTCTCGATGATCCAGCGCGAGTTGGCCTCGGCCTGCTCGCTGGTGGCGCCCCAGGCGGTGATGCCGTGCCCCCCCAGGACGCAGCCCACCGCCCGCGGGTTCGCCTCCTTGATCGCGGCGATGTCCAGGCCGAGCTGGAAGCCGGGCCGGCGCCAGGGCACCCAGACGACCCTGCCCTCGAAGACCTGCTCGGTGAGCTTCTCGCCGTCGGCGGCGCAGGCGATCGCGATGCCGGCGTCGGGGTGCAGGTGGTCCACGTGCGCGGCGTCCACCAGCGCGTGCATGGCGGTGTCGATGGAGGGGGCCGCGCCGCCGCGCCCGTGCAGGCAGTGGTCGAACGCGGCGACCATCTCGTCCTCGCGCTCCACGCCCGGGTACACCTCGCGCAGCGCGCGCACCCGGTCCAGGCGCAGCACCGCCAGGCCCCGCTCCTCCAGGGTGCCCAGGTCGCCGCCGGAGCCCTTGACCCACAGCAGCTCCACGTCCGCCCCGGTGACCGGGTCGGTGCCGGTGCCCTTGGCGGAGGTGTTGCCGCCGGCGTAGTTGGTGAAGCGCGGGTCCGCGCCCAGGGCGTGCGAGCGCGCGAGCAGCTGCTCGACGGCGCTGCCGGTGGTGCCGGTGGTGTTCGTCATCTCGTTCAGACCCCCCACCCCGCCTGCTGGCCGCCGATGCGCTCGGCGGCGATCCGCTGCGCGTACCCGGACGCCTTGAAAGCGGCCACCGGGTCCGCCTCCAGGCCCATCGACTCGCGCAGCTGCGCCAGCAGCGGGCGCACGTCGGTGGAGTAGGCGTCCATGAGGACGTCGTTGGCGCCGAGGACGTCCCCGGCGAGCTGCGCGGCGCGCAGCGCCTCGCGGTCCACCAGCAGCGCCTTGGCGGTGGCCTGCTGCACGTTGGTCACCGAGCGGATCTGCCCGGGGATCTTCTCCTCGATGTTGTGGCACTGGTCGAGCATGAAGTTCACCCCGCGGCCCGCGGGGTCCCACCGCGGCTCCGGGCGCAGCGCGTCGGAGCGCACGATCTCGTACATGATCCGGAAGAGCTGGAACGGGTCCGCGGCCCCGGCCATGAGGTCGTCGTCGGCGTAGAAGCGCGAGTTGAAGTCGAAGGCGCCCAGGCGCCCGGCGCGCAGCAGCTGCACGACGATGAACTCGATGTTCGTGCCCGGCGCGTGGTGGCCGGTGTCCAGGACGACCTTGGCCCGCTCGCCCAGGGCCAGGCAGTGCAGCAGCGAGGTGCCCCAGTCGGGCACGTCGGTGGCGTAGAACGCCGGCTCGAAGAACTTGTACTCCAGGACCAGGCGGTGGTCCTCGTCGAGCAGGGCGTAGACCTGCTGCAGCGACTCCGCCAGCCGGTCCTGGCGGTCGCGCAGGTCGTCCTGGCCGGGGTAGTTGGTGCCGTCGGGCAGCCAGACCTTCAGCTCCTTGGAACCGGTGGCGCGCATGACGTCGACGCACTCGGCGTGGTGGGCCACGGCCTTGGCGCGCACCGCGGGGTCCGGGTGCGTCAGGGAGCCGAGCTTGTAGTCGTCGTCCTGGAAGAGGTTGGAGTTGATCGTCCCGATGCTCACGCCCTGGTCGGCGGCGTGGGCGGCGAGCTTGCCGTAGTCGTCGACCCGGTCCCACGGGACGTGCAGGGACACGCGCGGGGCGATGCCGGTGCACCGGTGCACCTGGGCGGCGTCGCTGACCTTCTCGAACGGGTCGCGCGGCGTGCCGGGGGAGCCGAAGACCTTGAACCGGGTGCCGGAGTTGCCGAACGCCCACGAGGGCAGCTCGATCGTCTGGGTGCGCAGGGCGTCGAGGACCGTCTCGGTCGTCGTCATGGGGACCTCACTCCATCGGGGGCGGGAGCACCGTAACCGCACTTTGACACGTTTCACAAGCACCTCCGGCGGTTCTCCCGGCGCCCTTGACGGCGGTGGGCCCGTGCTCCTAGCGTGCGCACGATCCGATCTTGAAACGTGTCACTCACCGTGCCGACCGGCACCCGTCTCGACGAGGAGACCCCGTGACCCCCCGTCCCGGAACCACCACGGGCTTCAAGGCCACCGTCGCGGTGGCCATGTCCAACTACATCGAGGCCGGCTCGATCATCGCCATCGCCGTCAGCCTCACCGCCTGGCAGGAGCGCTTCGGCGTCGACGACTTCGCCGTCGGCCTGCTCGCCGCCCTGTCCGCCAACGCCTTCGGCGCGGCCGTGGGCGCCGCCGTGGGCGGCCCGCTGTGCGACAGGCTCGGGCGCAAGTTCATCTACACCTACGACCTGCTGCTCTACATGGTCGGCGTGCTGCTGGCCGCGTTCGCCGTCAGCTACTCCATGCTGCTGGTCGGCTTCGTCCTCACCGGCATCGCCGTGGGCGCCGGCGTGCCCGCCTCCTGGACCTACATCGCCGAGGAGGCCCCCGCCCACGCCCGCGCCAAGCACGTCGGCACCGCCCAGCTGGCCTGGTCCCTGGGTCCGCTCGTCGGCTTCGCCCTGGCCATCGCCGTCGGCCCGCTGGGCCTGCTCGGCAACCGGCTGATCTTCCTGCACCTCTTCGTCGTCGCCGCGGTCACCTGGTGGGTGCGCCAGGGCCTGCCGGAGTCGGCGATCTGGAAGGACGCCCGGGACGGCGGCGACCCCGTCCCCGTCTCCGGCGGCCGCGGCCTGCGCGGGCTGTTCTCCCGCCGCGCCAACGTCACCGCCCTGCTGTTCCTCTTCGGCGTCTACGCCTTCTGGAACACCGTCGCCGGGCAGGCCGGCATCTTCATGCCCCGCGTCTACGAGGCGGCCGGCGTCACCAGCGGCACCGAGCAGAACGCCCTGCAGGTCCTGGTGTGGGGCTGCACCGTCCTGGCGACCTGGCTGGGGTTCATGCGCTGCGGCGACCGCGTCGACCGCCGGTGGCTGTACGCCCTGGGCGCCGTGATGGGCATCGTCGCCTGGACCCTGCTCGTCTTCGCCGACGGTTCCCTGCCCACCCTGCTGGGCTACGCGGTCGTGTGGGGCCTCGCCGCCGGCATCGGCGCGCAGGCGTTCTACAGCGTGTGGACCTCCGAGCTGTTCGCCACCCCCTACCGCGCCAGCGCCCAGGGCGTGCTGTTCTTCGCCGCCCGCTGCGCCGTGGGCGTCCTCAGCTACTGGTTCCCCACGCTGCTCACCGGGCAGGGCGTGCCCTTCGTGGGCACCCTGATGATCGGCCTGCTCGTGGTCTCCCTCGTCGTGGGCGTCGTGTGGGCCCCGCGCACCCAGGGCAAGACCCTGCAGCGGATCGAGGCCGAGCGCTACGGCGAGGTCCTCGACGTCCGGCCCGGCTCGGCCGCCCCCGCGGGGCGCGGCTGAGCCGGCGCGGCCTACCCGGCGCGGCCTACCCGGCGCCCCGCGCGACCCCCGGCCTGGCAGGCTTGAGCGTCGTGGCGACCGTCAAGGAGGTCGCCCAGCGGGCCGGGGTCTCGCTGGGCACCGTCAGCAACGTCCTCAACCGCCCCGAGGTGGTCTCCGACGCGCTGCGCTCGCGCGTGGAGCAGGCCATCGCCGAGCTGGGGTTCGTGCGCAACGAGTCCGCGCGCCAGCTGCGCGCCGGCGTCAGCCGCACCATCGCCGTCGTGGTCCTGGACGTCGCCAACCCCTTCTTCACCGACCTGGTCGCCGGCGCGGAGGAGGCCGCCGAGCACCACGACGCCCTCGTGGTGCTGTGCAACAGCGGCAACGACCCCGAGCGCGAGGCCCGGCACCTGCTGCGCCTGCAGCAGCAGCGGGTGCTGGGCGTGCTGCTCAGCCCCGTGCGCGACGAGCCCACCCCGGCGCTGGCCGCGGTGCGCCGGCACGGCACCCCCGTCGTGCTCGTCGACCGCGGCTCGCCCAGCGCCCAGGACGCCTCCGTCGCCGTCGACGACGTCCTGGGCGGGCGGCTGGCCGGCGAGCACCTGCTGGCCCGCGGGCACCGCGAGATCGCCTTCGTCGGCGCCCCCTCCGGGCTGCGCCAGGTGGACGACCGCCTCGCCGGGCTGCGCGCGGCCGTGGGCGCGGCCGGGTCCGTGCGGCTGCTGCCCGCCAGCGGCCTGACCGTGCGCGCCGGCTCCCAGGCCGCCGCCGCGCTGTTCGCCGGCGGCTCCCCGCCCACCGCCGTGTTCTGCGCCAACGACCTGCTCGCCCTCGGCGTGCTCAACGAGTGCGTGCGCCGCGGCGTGCGCGTGCCGCACGACCTGGCCGTCGTCGGGTACGACGACATCGCCTTCGCCGCCACCGCCGCGGTGCCGCTGACCTCCGTGCGCCAGCCGCGCGAGGTGCTCGGGCGCACCGGCGTGGAGCTGCTGCTGGCGCAGGTGGAGGGCCTCCCCGCGCGCCAGCTCGTGTTCGAGCCCGAGCTGGTGGTGCGCCGCTCCACCGACGCGCACCCCCGCGGCTGACGCGCACGCGGGGCCGAGGGGGCCCGCCCCTCAGGTCCGCGCGCGCAGCTCCTGGTGGGCCAGCAGCAGGCGGCCGACCAGCGGGTGCGTGAACGCCACCGCCCCGCCGCCGGGCGGCACGTGCCGCCGCGCCCAGGCGGTGCTGAAGGCGCCGCTGCGCGCGGCCAGCTCCCCGACCAGGGAGCGGAACCGCGCGTCCTCCAGGCTGCGGTGCAGGGACTCCTCGAGCGTGCGGGCCACCAGGTCGGCCACCTGCTCCCACGACTCGGTCCGCTCGCGCACCCCCGGGTGCAGGAACGTGGACCTCGCCGGGTTCGCGCCGGGGCAGAACGCCGGGCTGAGCGCGCCCGGCAGCCCACCACCAGCGCCGTCCCCGGCGTCGAGGCCCCCCGGCACGGCGGGGACGGTACGGGCGCCGGCCGGGCCGGACCAGGCCCCGTCAGGGTCAGGACGGCGCCGGGCGCGGCGCCGTACCCTCCGCCGCGTCCGGAACCCCCGGCCGGGACCTCGCGACCGGGACCCCTCGACCGGGACCCCTCGACCGGGACCCCTCGACCAGGAGGTGCACCGTGCCCGTCCCCACCATCGTCCTCGTCCACGGCGCGTTCGCGGACGCGTCCAGCTGGGCGCCGGTGACGGCGGAACTGCTCGACCGCGGTTTCACCGTCCTCGTCCCGCCCGTCTACAACCGCAGCCTGTCGGCCGACGCGGCCTCCGTGCGCGCCGTCGTCGAGGCCGTCGACGGCCCCGTCCTGCTCGCCGGGCACTCCTACGGCGGCGCGGTCATCGGCGTGGCCGGGCAGGCGGCCAACGTCGTGGGCCTGGTGTTCGTCTCCGGGTACGCCCTGCAGGAGGGCGAGAGCCTGGGCGAGCTGCAGGGCCGCTTCCCCGACTCCGACCTCGCCGCGAACCTCGTGCACCGGAAGTTCCCCGTGGCCGGCGGCGAGCCGGGCACCGACGTGTCCGTGGCCGTCGACGCCTTCCCCGCGGTGTTCGCCGCCGGTGTGCCCGAGGCGACCGCCAAGGTGCTCGCGGTGTCCCAGCGCCCGCTGGCGGCCGCCGCGTTCGGCGAACCGGCCACCGCAGCGGCCTGGCGCACCAAGCCGTCCTGGGGCGTCGTCTCCAGCGCCGACCGCACCATCAACCCCGACGTGGAGCGCTTCGGCTACGAGCGCGCCGGGGCCCGCGAGGTCGTCGAGCTCGACGGCCCGCACCTGGTGATGCAGACCCACCCGGCGGACGTGGCCGACGTCATCGCCGCGGCCGCCCGCGAGACCGCCTGAACCGCACCACCCCAGCACCACCCCAGCACCACCCCAGCACCACCAAGACCCCGAGACAGAGGAGAAGACCGTGCCCGGGAACCCCAGGGGCATCTCGCTGGAACCCGCCGCCCAGGCGTTCGTGGACGCCACCAGCGAGCCGCCGTTCCTGTACCAGCTCACCCCCGAGGAGGGCCGCGAGGCCGTCGACGGCGTGCAGGACGAGCCGATCGACAAGCCCGAGGTCGACGAGGAGTGGATCACCGTCGAGGGCGGGCCCACCGGCAGCGTGCCGGTGCGCGTCGTCAAGCCCGTCGGCGCCACCGGCCCGCTGCCCGTCGTGCTCTACACCCACGGCGCCGGCTGGGTGTTCGGCGACGCGCACACCCACGACCGCCTCGTGCGCGACCTGGCCGTCGGCACGGGCGCGGCGGTGGTGTTCCCCGAGTACTCCCGCGCGCCCGAGGCGCGCTACCCGGTGGCCAACGAGCAGTCCTGGACCGCGCTGCAGTGGGTGGTGCGCGAGGGCGCCGCGCACGGCCTGGACGCCTCGCGGACCGCGCTGGCCGGGGACTCCGTCGGCGGCAACATGGCCATCGCGCTGACCCTGATGGCCAAGGAGCGCGGCGGGGTGGACCTGCGCGCCCAGGTGCTCTTCTACCCGGTCACCGACGCGGCCTTCGACACGCCCTCGTACCACGAGTTCGCCACGGGCTACTTCCTGGCCCGCGAGGGCATGCAGTGGTTCTGGGACCAGTACACGACCAGCGAGGCCGACCGCGCGCAGATCACCGCCTCGCCGCTGCGGGCGAGCACCGAGCAGCTCGCGGGCCTGCCGCCGGCGCTGGTGGTCACCGCGCAGGCCGACGTGCTGCGCGACGAGGGCGAGGCCTACGCGGTCAAGCTGCGCGAGGCGGGGGTCCCGGTCACCCAGGTGCGCTACCAGGGCATCGTGCACGACTTCGTCATGGTGAACTCCCTGCACGGCACCAACGCGGCGAAGGCGGCCGTGGCCCAGGCGGTGGGTTTCCTGCGCGAGGCGCTGCGCGCCTGAGCCGCCCGGCGGCCGGTCCCCCCGGGGGGAGGGGGCCGGCCGCCGGCGCGGCACCGCCCCGGCCGCCCTCAGCCGGGTCCGGCGGCGGGCGGCCGGGGCGGGTCCCTCGGGTTCCGCGCCCGCGGCGGCCGGCTCCGCCCGCGCGCGCCGGGCCCACGGCCGCGCGCCGCAGCCGGTGAACACCTCCAGGGCCGCGCGCAGCAGCGCCAGCGGTGCACCACCCACCCACACCTCGCCCACCACGTGCAGGAGGGCGTCGCCGCGCCGGCGCCGGGCCGCCGCCCCGTCCAGCGCCCCGCCCAGGAGCTGCTGCACCACGGCCAGCGGCACCGCCGCCTCGCCACGGCGTGCGCGCGCCCACCTGCGACGCCCAGCTCCGGGAAGGAGCGGTACGGGTGCGAGCCCACGGTGCGCGGCGACAGGTGCAGCCGCTCGCCGATGTCCCGGTTCGACGGGCCCCTGGCCGCCAGGCGCACCACCTGCTCCTGCTGCGGGGTCAGCGCCGCCAGCGCCTCGCGCCCCGCGAGCACGTCCTGCGCCGCGCCCGGGCGCGGGCACCGACCCGCTCGAAGACCTCCAGGGCCGCGGTGCTCGCCTCCCGCGCCCGCGCCGCGCGGGGGTGCAGTCGTCCGGCGGATGACGGCCGGCGCGCTCCCGGGCCAGCATCGCCCTGCGACCGGGCGCCCTGCGCGCGGGGGACGGGGCCCCGGGGCCGGGACCCGGGGGACGAGGAGGGGAGCGGTGGTGGACAGGCGACCGGGCATCGGGGCGTTCCTGCGGGCGCGGCGCGACGCGCTGCAGCCGGAGGACGTGGGGCTGGCGCGCGAGCCGGGGCGCCGCGTGCCCGGGCTGCGGCGCGAGGAGGTCGCGCGGCTGGCGCGCATCAGCCCGGAGTACTACCTGCGCCTGGAGCAGGGCCGCGACCACCTGCCCTCCGAGCAGGTCCTGGCGGCGCTGGCGGGGGCGCTGCGGCTGGACGCGGCCGGGCGCGAGTACCTGCTGGGCCTGGCGCTGCCGTCGCTGCGCCCGCGCCCCGGCGCGGGCGGGCCCGCGCCCGTGGACCCCGCCCTGGTGGCCGTGGTGGAGCACCTGGGCGGGGTGGCCGCGTTCGTCGCGGACGCCAACAAGGACGTCGTGGCCGCCAACGCGCTGGCCCGGGCCGCGGGGAGCGGGGCGTGGGCGCCCGGGCGCAACCTCGTGCTGGACGCCTTCGCCCCGCGCGTGAAGGCGTGCCTGCCGGGCTGGGAGCGGCTGGCCCGGCGGATGGTGGCCGCCCTGCGCCTGTCGGGCGACCCGGTGGACCCGCGCCTGCAGGAGGTGGTGGGCACCCTGTCGGTGCGCGACGAGGACTTCCGCCGCTGGTGGGCCGCGCACGAGGTGGAGGCCGTCACCTCCGGGCGGGTGCACTGCCACCTGCGGGAGGGCGCCGGCCCGGTGGAGCTGCGCTGGCAGGACCTGGACGTGCCCGGGCGCACGGGCCACGTGCTGACCGTCGTGCACGCCGACCCCGGCAGCCCGGGGGAGGCGGCGCTGGCGGCGTTGGCGGTGCTCGCCGAGCGCGCGCGCGAGCGGGTGCCGCGCCCGCGCGGGGCCGCCGCGGCCCGCGCCTGAGCCGTCAGCCCCGGGGCCGTCAGCGCGCCGGGGCCGTCAGCGCGCCGGGGGGGCGGTGCTGGCGCGCACCCGCAGCTCCACGGCGAGGTCCATGCGCCGCACCGCCGGGTCCTGCCCGTCGACGAGGCTCAGCAGCAGGCGCGTGGCGGCCTCGGCCATCTCGTGCAGCGGCTGGTGCACGGTGGTCAGCTCCGGGCCCACCCACCGCGCCGCCGGCAGGTCGTCGTAGCCGACCACGGACAGCTCCCCGGGCACGGAGACCCCCAGGTCCCGGGCGGCGCGGTACACCCCGAAGGCCGTGAGGTCGTTGCAGGCGAACACCGCGGTGGGCCGTGCCGGCCCGCGCAGCAGCTCCAGCGCCACCTCGTGCCCGCCCTCGACGGAGAAGTCGCCGGTGCGCACCAGGTCCTCGCGGTAGGGCACGCCGGCCTCCAGCAGCGCGTCGCGGTGGCCGCTGAGGCGGGCGCGGCTGCAGAACGTGTCGAGGGGGCCGGTGACGACCGCGATGTCGCGGTGGCCCAGCTCCAGCAGGTGCCGGGTGGCGATGAGCCCGCCGTGGTAGTTCGCCGAGCCCACCGAGGGCACCTCGGGGTCGACCTCGCCGACGGGGTCGACGATGGCGTAGGGGATGCCGCGGGCGACGAGCTGCGTGCGCTGGTCGTCGCCGAGGTCGGAGAACACCATGAGCACGCCGGCCGGGCGGCGGGCCAGGACGCTGGCGAGCCACTCCTGGCGGGGCTGGTGGGTGCCCAGGCACTCGGAGAGCACGACCTCCACGCCGGCGGGGCGGGCGGTGCGCTCCACGCCGCGGATGACCTCCACGGCCCACGCGTTGCCGAGCTCGTTGAAGACGAGGTCGATCAGGCGCGGCCCGGGCGGGGGCGCGGTGCGGCGCCGGTGCCGGTAGCCGTGCTCGGAGACGACCCGCTCCACCCGCGCGCGGGTGGCCTCGGCGACGTCGTCGCGGCCGTTGAGGACCTTGGACACGGTGGGCACGGAGACCCCCGCCTCGGCCGCCAGCTGGGCCAGGGTGACGCGCTGCGGGGCCATGCCGCTCCTCCTCGTTGACGCGCTCGGCGTGCCTCTCTACCCTCGAACATATCGGCACAACGCCGAAAGTTTCGACTGGAGGCGACGGTGCCTTACGCACACCAGCAGGACCAGCAGGACGCCCCGGCCGGGTCCGTGCCCGCGCCCGGCGGGCCCACCGCCGTGCCGCGGCCCTGGCACGACACCGCGCTGACCCCCGCCGAGCGCGCCGAGGCGCTGCTGGCGGAGATGACGCTGGAGGAGAAGGTCGCCCAGCTCGGCAGCCGCTGGGTCGGCAACAGCCACGGCGGCGACGAGGGCGCCGTGGCGCCCGCGGAGGTCACCGGCACCGGCAACGTCGCGCCCCTGCAGGACGTCTTCTCCGCCGGCGCCGTGGAGTTCGAGGAGGCCAGCCGGCACGGCCTGGGCCACCTGACGCGCGTCTTCGGCAGCCGGCCCGTCAGCGTCGAGGAGGGCCGCGCGGAGGTGGTGCGCCTGCAGCGCTCCATCGTCGAGCGCACCCGCCTGGGCGTGCCGGCGATCGTGCACGAGGAGTGCCTGACCGGCTTCACCGCCTTCGGCGCCACCGTCTACCCGGCCGCGCTGGCCTGGGGCGCCACCTTCGACCCCGGGCTGGTCGAGCGCATGGCCGCCGCCATCGGTGCCGACATGCGCGCCGTGGGCGTGCACCAGGGCCTGTCCCCGGTGCTCGACGTGGTGCGCGACTACCGCTGGGGCCGCGTCGAGGAGACGATGGGCGAGGACCCGCACCTGACCTCCACGCTGGGCGCCGCCTACGTGCGCGGCCTGGAGAGCGCCGACGTCGTGGCCACCCTGAAGCACTTCGCCGGGTACTCCGCCTCCCGCGCCGCCCGCAACCACGGCCCGGTCTCCATGGGCCCGCGCGAGTTCGCCGACGTGGTCCTGCCGCCGTTCGAGGCGGCGCTGCGCCACGGCGGCGCCCGCTCGGTGATGAACTCCTACTCCGACGTGGACGGCTCGCCCGCCGCCTCCGACGAGCACCTGTTCACCGAGCTGCTGCGCGAGCGCTGGGGCTTCACCGGCACCGTGGTCTCCGACTACTCCGCCATCGCCTTCCTGGCCTCCATGCACCGCACCGCCGCCGACGAGACCGACGCGGGCGTGCAGGCGCTGCGCGCGGGCATCGACGTGGAGCTGCCCGACACCCTGTGCTTCGGCGACCGCCTCGTCGGCGCCGTGCGCGCCGGGGTGGTGGAGGAGTCCCTCGTGGACCGCGCCCTGCGCCGGCTGCTGACGCAGAAGGCCGAGCTGGGCCTGCTCGACGCGGACTGGACCCCGGAGGGCTCCGTGGCCGCCGGCGCCGGGCGCGAGCTGGACTCCGCGGGCAACCGCGCCATCGCCCGCGAGCTGGCCGAGCGCAGCGTGGTGCTGCTGGCCAACGACGGCACCCTGCCGCTGGCCCCGGCCACCGCCCGCCGCGTCGCGGTCGTCGGCCCGTGCGCCGACGACCCGAACACCTTCATGGGCTGCTACGCCTTCGCCAACCACGTGCTGCCCCGCTACCCCGAGCTGGGCCTGGGCCTGGAGGTGCCCAGCCTGCTGGAGGCGCTGCGCACCGAGCCCGGCACGGCCTGGGACGTGGTGCACGAGCGCGGCTGCGACGTGCGCGAGCCCGACACCTCCGGCATCGCCGCGGCCGTGGAGGCCGCGCGCGGCGCCGACGTGGTGCTCGCCGTCGTCGGCGACCGCGCCGGCATGTTCGGCGCCGGCACCTCCGGCGAGGGCTGCGACGCGGAGGACCTGCGCCTGCCGGGCGTGCAGGAGCAGCTCGTCCTGGAGCTGATCGCCACCGGCACCCCCGTCGTGCTCGTGGTGGTCTCCGGGCGCCCCTACGCGCTGGGCGCGCTGACCGGCGCGGCCGCGACCGTGCAGGCCTTCATGCCCGGCGAGGAGGGCGGCGCGGCGGTCGCCGGCGTGCTCTCCGGCCGCGTCAACCCCGGCGGGAAGCTGCCCGTGCAGGTGCCGGTCTCCCACGGCGGCCAGCCGGGCACGTACCTGCAGCCGCCGCTGGGCGCGGACAGCCAGGGCATCAGCAACCTCGACCCCACGCCGCTGTTCGGCTTCGGGCACGGGCTGTCGTACACCTCCTTCGCCGTGGAGGACCTGGCGCTGTCGGCGCAGGAGGTCCCCACCGACGGCGTCCTGGACGTGTCCGTGACGGTGCGCAACACCGGCGAGCGGGCCGGCGACGAGGTCGTGCAGCTGTACCTGCACGACGTGCTGGCGCAGGTGACGCGCCCGGTGCGCGAGCTCACCGGCTTCGCCCGCGTGCACCTCGAGCCCGGGCAGGCGGTGCGCGTGACCTTCGAGGTGCACGCCGACCGCACGAGCTTCACCGGCCGCCGCGGCGAGCGCGTCGTGGAGCCGGGCGAGGTCGAGGTGATGGTGGGCTCCTCGTCCACCGACACCCCGTGCACCGGCTCCTTCACCCTCACCGGGCCGCTGCGCACCGTCGGCTTCGAGCGCGTGAGCACCACCCCGGTGCGGGTGGACGCCCTGGGCTGAGCCCTCGGGCCCGGCGGGGCCCGGCCCTACTCCTCCAGCTCGTCGGGGGTGCGCAGCACGGCGCGCGGCGCCTGCCAGCCGCGCAGCACACCCCCGACGCGCAGGGCCGCGCACACCCCGGCCCCGGCCAGCGCCCACGGCAGCGGCCGCCCGCCCAGCTGCGGGCCCAGCACCGCCAGCGCCGCGCCCACCAGCGCCGGCACGGCGTACAGCCCGCCGGTGAGGATCGTGGGCACCCGCCGCACGAGCACGTCGCGCAGCGTGCCCCCGCCCACGGCGGTCAGCCCGCCCAGCAGCACGGCCTGCCCGGGGCCCACGCCCGCCTCCAGCGCCACCTGCGCGCCGGTGACGGCGAACAGCGACAGCCCGGCGGTGTCGAAGAGCAGCAGGGGGCGGGCCATCCGCGTCAGCAGCGCGTGGGCGGCGAAGGCGAGCAGCCCCCCGGCGGTGGCGGTGGCGAGGTAGTACCAGGTGCGCAGCGAGGCCGGCGGCAGCGCCCCGAGCAGCACGTCGCGCAGCAGCCCGCCGCCGATGGCGGTGACGATCCCCAGGGTGACCACCCCGAACAGGTCCAGCGTCGTGCGGCGCATGGCCGTCAGGGCCCCGTCGAGGGCGAACGTGAACACCCCCAGCAGCTCCAGGGACAGCAGCAGGTGCGCGGTGCTCACCGCACGAGTCTGCCCGCTGCGCCGCCGCGCCCCGCCGCGGCGGGGGAGGATGGGCCCCGGGCGCCGCCGTGCCCGCACCGACCCGCCCCCGCCGCACCGGAGGACGCCGTGCGCACCGCGCTCGCCCAGATCAGCAGCACCGCCGACCCGCGCGCCAACCTGGAGCTGGTCGCCGCCGAGATCGCCGCGGCCGCGGCGGCCGGGGCGCGGCTGCTGGTGCTGCCCGAGGCGACGATGTGCCGCTTCGGGGTGCCGCTGGCGCCGGTGGCCGAGCCGGAGGACGGGCCGTGGGCGGGCGCGCTGGAGC
>NZ_JAAALM010000159.1 GCF_009906395.1 Kineococcus indalonis | reverse complement strand
CGGGCGGGTCAGAAGTCGGCGGGCACGCCGTGCTCCAGCGGGCGCAGCTGCAGGCCGCCGAGGTTCGCCGCCTGGCTCGCGTACAGGCCCAGCCCGATCGGCGACAGCAGCGCGTCGTGGATCGCGAAGCCCGCGCCCGGCCGCACGGCGCGCACGAAGTCGATCATCTCCTTGCTCGCCGCCCACGGGGCGCTCAGCGGCAGCGCGAGCACGTCCACGCCGGGCGGCGCCACGGCGTAGGTGTCGCCCGGGTGGAAGAGGGTGGGCTCGCCCTCGGCGCGCAGCAGCAGCCCGACGTTGCCCACGCGCGGCACGTCGGCGTGGATGAGGGCGTGCTCGCCGCCCACGGCCTCCACCGTCAGGTCGCCCACCACGATCGAGGACCCGGCGTGCAGCGCGGCGGCGTCGATGCCGGCCCCGCGCAACCCGGCCGCCGCCTGCGGCTCGGCGTGCAGCGCGGTGCGGTCGTCGGACTCCAGCAGCTGCGGCAGCTTTTCGACGTCGACGTGGTCGGGGTGCTGGTGGGTGACCAGGACGGCGTCCAGGCCCTCCAGCTCCTCGAAGCCGCGGCTGAAGGTGCCCGGGTCCAGCAGGACGCGGGCGCGGGGGGTCTCGACGAGCAGGCAGCTGTGCCCGTGGCGGGTGATGCGCATGGGCCCATCGTGGACCCGCACCCCCGGCGCGCGCAGGCCGGGGCGCGCGGCGGGTGACGTGGATATATCCGCGGGGTTACGTGGTGGAAACCTGACGTCCCTAGCGTGGTGCGCACCGCGGCCGCGGCGCACCCGCGCCGGACGCGGGTCCCCCCGGACCGCACCCGCTGGAGCAGCCATGACAGACGTGACACGTGCCGCGGTGAGCGCTCCCGCCGGCGAGGGCCACCACCTCGCCGGCGACGGCGTCGTCAAGGCCGGGTACCACCCCCGCCTGACGAACTCCGACCTCGCCCCGCTGCGCGAGCAGCGGTGGGGGTCGTACAACTTCTTCGCGTTCTGGATGTCCGACGTGCACAGCGTCGGCGGCTACGTCACCGCCGGCAGCCTGTTCGCCCTGGGCCTGGCCGCCTGGCAGGTCCTCATCGCCCTCGTGGTGGGCATCGTCATCGTGTACTTCCTGTGCAACCTCGTGGCCCGGCCCAGCCAGGCCACCGGGGTGCCCTACCCGGTGGCCTCGCGCGTCGCGTTCGGCGTGCTGGGGGCCAACGTGCCCGCCGTCGTGCGCGGCGTCATCGCGGTGGCCTGGTACGGCATCCAGACGTACCTGGCCTCCAACGCCCTGGTGCTGCTGGCCCTGAAGCTCTCACCCTCCTGGGCGCCGTACGCCGACGTCGACCAGCACGGCTTCCTGGGCCTGAGCACGGTCGGCTGGGCGGCCTACGGGACGATGTGGGTGCTGCAGGCGCTGGTGTTCTGGCGCGGCATGGAGGCCATCCGGAGGTTCATCGACTTCTGCGGCCCGGCCGTGTACGTCGTGATGTTCGCCCTGGCCGGCTACCTCGTCGTGGAGGCCGGGTTCTCGAACGTCTCGCTGAACCTCGGCGGCATCGAGCACACCGGCCTGGCCGCCGTCGGGGTCATGCTCAGCGCGATCGCCCTGGTGGTGTCGTACTTCTCCGGCCCGATGCTCAACTACGGCGACTTCGCCCGCTACGGGCGCAGCATGGCCGCGGTGAAGAGGGGCAACTTCCTGGGCCTGCCGGTGAACTTCCTGGTGTTCGCGGTGCTGTGCGTGGTGACCGCCTCGGCGACCGTCCCGGTGTACGGCCAGCTCATCACCGACCCGGTGGAGACCGTCTACCGCATCGACAGCGTCACCGCCGCCGTCATCGGCTGCCTGACGTTCGTCATCGCCACCATCGGCATCAACATCGTGGCGAACTTCGTCTCCCCGGCGTTCGACTTCTCCCACGTGGCGCCGCAGCGCATCAGCTGGCGCACGGGCGGCATGATCGCCGCGGTCGGCTCCGTCCTCATCACCCCGTGGAACCTGTACAACTCGCCCGAGACGATCCACTACACCCTGGACACCCTGGGCGCGTTCATCGGGCCGCTGTACGGCGTCCTCATCGCCGACCACTACCTGGTGAAGAAGCGCGTGGTCGTCGTGGACGACCTGTACACCATGGACCCGGCGGGCACCTACCACTACGTCAAGGGCTGGAACCCGGTGGCGGTGGGCACCACCGCGGCCGGTGCGGTCGTGGCGATGGCCGTGGTGTTCAGCGGCAGCTCCACCGCCGCCTCCTTCAGCTGGTTCATCGGCGCCGGCGTGGCGTTCCTGGGCTACCTGGCGCTGCGCAACTCCATCCCCCAGCCCGCCCCGCGGGCGGCGCGCCGGTGAGCACGCACGGCACCACGGTCCTCGTGGTGAACGTCAACACCACGGGGGCCGTCACCGAGGTGATCCGGCGCAGCGCCCTCGCGGCCGCCGCGCCGGGCACCGAGGTGGTCGCCCTCACCCCGCGCTTCGGTCCCGCCTCGGTGGAGTCCAACGTGGAGAGCCACCTGTCGGCCGTGGGCGTGCTGGACGCGGTGCTCACCCACGACGGGCGCTACGACGCCGTCGTGCACGCCGGTTTCGGCGAGGTCGGCCGCGAGGCGCTGCAGGACGTGCTGGACGTCCCGGTCGTGGACATCACCGAGGCCGCCGCGCACACCGCCTGCCTGCTCGGGCGCACCTACGGGGTGGTGACGTCCCTGGACCGCACCGCCCCCGCCATCCGCGACCGGCTGCTGCTGGCCGGGCTGGAGCGGCGCTGCTCGGGCGTGCGCAGCGTGGACCTGCCGGTGCTGGAGCTGGAGGCCGACCCCGAGGTCACCGCGAAGGCGTTCGTCGCGCAGGCCCAGCGGTGCGTGGAGGAGGACGGCGCGGAGGTCGTCGTCCTGGGCTGCGCCGGCATGGCCGGGCTGCACGGCGCCGTCCGCGACGCCCTGGCGGTGCCCGTCGTGGACGGCGTGGCGGCCGCGGTGCGCCTGGCGGAGTCCCTGGTGGCCCTGGGCCTGGGCACCTCGAAGGTGCGCAGCTACGCTGCGCCGCGGGCCAAGGAGGTGCGGGGGTGGCCGTGGCCGGCCGCCGCGGCGCGCGACGCGGGAGGTCGGTCGGGTGGTGCGGTACCCGGCGCCGGCGGGCGCCCCTAGTGCGCGGCCCGTGCTGGACGCGATCCGCCGCGACATCGTCGAGGGCGTCGTGCCGCCGGGCTCGGTGCTGGAGGTCGACGTGCTCGCCGCCGAGCACGACGTCAGCCGCATCCCGGTGCGCGAGGCCCTCATGACGCTCGTGGGCGAGGGCCTGGTGGAGCACCGCCTGCGCCGCGGCTACACCGTGACGCGGCTGGCCGACGGGGAGCTGGCGCAGCTGTACTCCGTGCGCGGGGCGCTGGAGCTGGCGGCGCTGGCCGTGGCGGTGCGCCACGTCGCCGACGAGGACGTCGCGGCCGCGGCGCTGGCCCACGAGGCGCTGCAGCGCGCCGTGCGCGACGGCGACGAGCGCGAGTACCACCGCGCCTCGCGCGCCTTCCACGCGGCGCTGACGCGCCCGTCGCGGATGCCGCGCCTGCTGGCGGTGTTCGACCGCGTCTGGGACCTCACCGACCCGTACCGGCCCATGGACGACCTCGGCGCGCAGGAGGCGGCGCGCCTGCACGCCGAGCACGGCGCGATGCTGGCGGCGTTCGCCGCCGGCGACGCCGGTGCGCTGCTGGCCGGGGCCGCCGCGCACCAGGAGAACCTGTCCGCCCGCGTGCGGGGGCGCCAGTTCGCCCCGCAGGCGCCGCCGGCCCCCTCGCGGCGGGCCCGGCGCAGGACCGGCGCCGGGCGGCACGCGCCCCCGGCTGGAGACGACCCGTGCGACGGGCAGGAGGTGGCCGTGACGGCCAGCGAGGGCAAGGCCGAGATCACCACGAGCGACCCGCGCGCTCTCGAGCGCGAGGTGGAGCTGCGCCGGGCGCAGCTGGCGGGGACGATCGACGAGCTGACCGACCGCCTGAAGCCCGCCGCGATCCAGAAGCGGGCGCTGGCCTCGGCGCGCGAGAGGGCGAGCGCCTTCGCCACGCACCCCGACGGCAGCCCGCGCACCGCCCGCCTGGCGGCCGTGGGCGGCGTCGTCCTGGGCGTCGCCGCGCTGCTGGTGGTGCGGGCGGTGCGCGGGCGCCGCTGACGCGCCGCCCGCACCACCAGCGCCCCCGAGCCGACCCGGCTGCGGGGGCGCTACCGTTCCGGGGGTGAGCACGCCCGCCGACCCCGCCCGCCTGCCCGTCCGGATGCTGCACGACCGCGTGCTCGTGTCCGCCGACGACGCCGGCGAGCGCAAGTCCTCCGCGGGCATCGTCATCCCCGCCACCGCCGCCGTCGGGCGCCGGCTGTCCTGGGCGTCGGTGATGGCGGTGGGCCCGCACGTGCGCCAGGTGCAGACCGGCGACCGCGTCCTGTTCGACCCGGAGGACAAGGCCGAGGTGGAGCTGGCGGGCAGGGGGTACGTGCTGCTGCGCGAGCGCGACCTGCACGCGGTCGCCGCACCGCGCGTGGAGGACGGCCAGACCGGGCTCTACCTCTGAGCGCGCCCGGCGCGCCCGCCCGCAGGAACGCCCGGTACACCCCGCTGGAGGCCGACGGGCCGCTGCCGTGGGACATGGTGCGCGCCGTGCCGGCCATCCGCCGCGCCCCGCACGAGTTCCTCGCCGGCGTCTCGCGCCGCTACGGCGGCACCGCCGCGATCCCGCTGCCGCGCACACCCGTCCTGGTCCTCAACGACCCCGCCGGCGTGCGCCGGGTGCTGGTGGACAACGCCCGCGGCTACGGCAAGGCGACGGTGCAGTACGGCGCCCTGGCCTCCGTCACCGGGCCTGGCCTGCTCGCCGGGGACGGCGCCACCTGGCGCCGGCACCGCCGGGTGGTGCAGCCGGCGTTCCACCACGGTTCCCTGGACGCGGTGGCCGGGCACGCCGTCGCCGCGGCGCGCTCGCTGCGCGCGGAGGTGGACGCACTGCCGCCCGGGCGGCCCCTGGACGTCGTGGACGCCGTCTCCCGCGCCTCCCTGGAGGTCGTCGGGCGCACCCTGGCCGCCGCGGACCTCTCCGGCGTGGCGCAGCGCCTCGTGGAGGCGGTGGGGGAGGCGCTGGAGCTCGTGGTGGGCCGGGCCTCCTCGCCGGTGCCGTCCTCGTGGCCCACGCCCTCGCGGCGGGCGCTGGCCGCGCGGGTCGCCGAGATCGACGAGGTGTGCGGGCGCATCCTCGCCGAGCGCCGCGCCCGCGGCGTCGAGGAGGGCGCCACCGACGTCGTGGGGCTGATGCTGGGCGCCGGGCTGGGCCCGCGCGAGGTGCGCGACGAGCTCGTCACGTTCGTCGTGGCCGGTCACGAGACGGTGGCCTCCTCGCTGACGTGGACCCTGGACCTGCTGGCGCGCGAGCCGTCCGCGCAGCGGCGCCTGCAGGCGGAGCTGGCCGAGGTGCTCGGCCCGCCCGGCGGCGCGCGCGAGCCGGTCTGGGCGGACCTGCCGCGGCTGCGCTACGCGCGCGCCGTGGTGGACGAGGCGCTGCGGCTGTACCCGCCGGCGTGGGTGGTCACCCGCCGGGCGCTGGCCGACGACGTGCTCGCCGGGGTGCCGGTGCCCGCGGGCACGCTCGTCATCGTCAGCACGTGGGCGCTGCACCGGGACCCGGCGCTGTGGCCGAGCCCGGGGCAGTTCCGCCCCGAGCGGTTCCTGGACGCGCCCCGCCGCGACGCCTACGTGCCCTTCGGCGCCGGCCCGCGCCAGTGCATCGGCCGCGACCTGGCGCTGGTGGAGGAGGTGTTCGTGCTGGCCGCGCTGCTGCGCGACCGCGCGGTGCGCCCGGTGCCCGGGCGGCGCGCCGGGGTGGAGGCGCTGGTCTCGCTGCGCCCGCGCGGCGGGCTGCGCCTGTTCGTCGAACCGCGCGGCGCCGGGGCGCCTCGGGACCGGGCCCGCGAGGGGGCGGGCTCGAGCTGCGCGACTTAGGGTGATTCTTCGTGGCTGCAAGTGACGACGTGCGGGTGCTCACGGCGCTGCGGACCCTGCTGGACCGCGCCCACCTCGCCAGCCCGGGCCAGCTGCCCGACGTCCTGGCCCTCGCCGGGCGAGAGCTGGGCTGGGAGGTGCTGCTGCACCTGGTCGACCACGAGCAGCGGGTGCTGCTGCCCGTGCCGCCCGCCGGCGCCGAGGCCACGCGCCCCCAGGCGGTCGACACCACGCTCGCGGGGCGCTGCTTCCGCGACGTCGAGCCCGTGAAGTGGTCCGGCGTCGGGCAGGGCGTGTGGCTGGCGGTCCTGGACGGCACCGACCGGCTGGGCGTGCTGAGGATCGCCCTCACCGACCCCGCCGAGCTCGACGACCCCGGCTTCGGGGACCGCTGCCGGCTGTTCGCCCACCTCGCCGGGCACCTGATCACCGCCAAGTCCAGCTACGGCGACGCCCTGACCCGCGTGCAGCGCCGCCAGCACCGCACGGTCGCCTCCGAGCTGCTGTGGCAGCTGCTGCCGCCGCTGACGTTCGCGTGCGAGGGGCTCGTCGTCGCCGGGGTGCTCCAGCCGGCCTACGCGGTGGCCGCCGACGCCTTCGACTACAGCGTCGTCGACGACGTGGCCCACCTGGCCCTCTTCGACGCCACCGGGCACGACCTCGCCGGCACCCTGCTGGCCGCGGTGGCGCTGTCCACGTACCGCAACCGCCGGCGCGAGGGCGCCGGGCTGCGCGAGACGGCCTTCGAGATCGACCGGTACGTCGCCGAGCAGGGCGGCGGGGAGAAGTTCGTCACCGGCGTCCTGGGCCAGCTGGACCTGGGCACCGGGCGGTTCCGCTACGTCAACGCGGGACACCTGGCGCCCCTGGTCATGCGCCGCGGCAAGGTCGTCAAGGAGCTCACCGGCGGGCACCGGGTGCTGTTCGGGCTGCCCGGGGTGGAGGACCCGGTGGAGGCGCGGGTCGGCGAGGAGGTGCTCGAACCCGACGACTGGGTGGTGCTGCACACCGACGGCATCGTCGAGGCCCGCGGCGCCGACGGGGAGCTGTTCGGCCTGGAGCGCCTCACGGACCACCTGGAGCGCTCCGCCTCGGCCGCGCGGCCGGCGCCGGAGACGGTGCGCCGCATCGTGCACGCCGTGCTGGCCCACCAGGGCGGCGTCCTGCAGGACGACGCCACCCTGCTGGTGGCGCAGTGGGCCGGCGGCGCCGAGCGGCGGATGCAGTCCGGCTGGACCGGCGCGGTCGAGCCGCAGCAGCTGGCGCCGCCGCACCCGCCCGGCGGCGAGCCGCTGCGCCGCTGACACCGCTCGCTCGTGCCGCACCGCCGGCACCGGTCGCCGGCACCGGTCGCCGGCACCGGACCGTCGCGGCGTCCCTCAGGGCATCTCCACCGTCTCCGCGCGGCGCACCTCCGCCAACGCGCCCTCCAGGTGCCGCGCCAGCGGCCGGCGGGTGGCCGCCACGACGTCGGCCACCACCAGCAGCGCGTGCCGCAGCACCGCCGCGTGCGCCGCCGGCGGCACCTCGCCGGCCTCGGGGTGCTCGCCCAGCGCGCCGACCAGCGCCACCACGAGCAGCTGCGGGTCCAGCCCGCCGAACCACGCCGGCGCCGAGCGGGCGCAGCGCTCCACGAGCGCTCGCAGGTCGTCGGCGTCCAGGCCGTCGGGGTGCAGCTCCTCCAGCGCCCCGCGCAGCACGTGGCCCAGCACGGTGCGGGCGGCGTCGGCGTCGAAGGCGGCCAGGGCGGCGCCCGCCTCCTCGAAGGCGGCGGCGTCGTCCGCGCCCAGCGCGCGCACCGCCGACGTCAGGGCGCGGGTGAGCACGGCGGGGTCGGTGGTGCGCGGGGGAGGGGCCACGAC
>NZ_JAAALM010000158.1 GCF_009906395.1 Kineococcus indalonis | reverse complement strand
GGCCACGGCCGCGTCGGGGAAGCCGCAGGAGTCCCCGGTCAGCGCCGGCCAGGCGTCGGCGGCCACCGACCAGCTGCCGCGCAGCCGCTGCGCGGCGACGGCGACGCTGGCGACCTGCGCGAGCACCGAGGCGGCGAGCACGACGGCGAGCGCGGCCACCGGCAGCTCCGGCCACGCGTCGCGCACCGGCCCCTCCCCCGCGCCCTCACCCGCAGCCCCTCGCGCGGCGCCGCGCCGGCGGCGGCGCAGCAGGACCGGCAGCACGAGCAGCCCGGACAGCGCCGCCCACAGCAGCGGCTGGCCGAGCAGCTCCGGCAGCTCCTGCTCGACGCCGTACGCGGAGTACTCCACCTGCGCGTCCGGGCCGTGGAACGCGGCCCCGGCGACCGCCACGACCGCCCCCCACAGCGCCAGCGACGCCCACCGGGTGGGCCGGCGGCGCACCAGGGCCACGGCCCCGGCGACGGCGAGCAGCGTGCCCACCCCGGCGAGGGCGCCGAAGTGGTGCGACCACTTCGTGGGCGAGAACGCCAGGACGGCGAAGCCGGTCAGGGCGGCGGCCACGGGCACCACCCACGCCACGCGCGGACCGCGGGTGCGGGTGGTGCGCAGCAGCGCGGCGGTGACCCCGACGAGCACCACGAGGGTGAGCAGGACGACGACCTGGCGCGAGTAGACGCGCTGGTTGGGGTCCACCCCGACGGTCAGGGCGGCGTAGCGCTGCGCCTCCTCCCACCAGGACAGGTTCGGGCCGACCTCGTCGTGCACGCGCAGCGAGGTCAGGGCCCCGGCCAGGGTGGCGTCGGCGAAGACCACCGGGGAGGCCACGCTGGCGCAGGCCAGCAGCAGCGCGCCGGTGGGCAGCGCGCCGAAGCGCGAGGCGCGCAGCAGCGGCCACCAGCGCGGGGCCAGCACCAGCAGCAGGGCCGCGGACAGCAGCGCCGAGGCCGTCACGCCCACCGCCACCCCGGCGGTGGCGGCGGCCAGGCCCAGCAGCCACACCCGGCGGCGGGCCACGGCCTCCAGCACCAGCGCCAGGGTGGCGGTGGTCACCAGCACCACCAGGGCCTCCGGGCGCGCGGAGGTGTCCAGCGGGAGCCACCAGGCCAGCAGCACCACCGCGGTCAGCGGCCGCGTCCACACCGGCGGGTCCTGCACCAGCCGCGGCAGCACCACCCGCGTCAGCAGCAGCCAGGTGCCCACGCCGCACAGCGCGGCGGGCAGGCGCACCGCCCACGGCGCGGCGGAGACCTGCACGACCAGCCCCAGCAGCAGCTGCTGCAGAGTGAAGGGGATCTCCGGCACGTCGAAGTAGCGCACGACGTTGCCGACGTACCCGCCGTCGCCGAGGCTGCGCGCCTCCAGCACGTAGTAGAAGTCGTCGGTGTGCAGCGGGCCGACGCCGGCCCACGCCACGAGGGCGGCGGCCACGGCCGCGTCGCAGGCCACGACGACGCCGCGGCGCCACCACCGGCGCGCGGCGGGGTCCAGCGCGGCGGGCCGGGTGGCCGGGGCCGGCCGGGCCCGCCCCGCGCCGAGCAGGACCAGCAGCGCGCCCAGCGCCAGCAGGGCGTGCGCGCCGAGCACGGCGAGCTTGAGCGGGCCGGGGCGGCTCTCGAAGCGCGCGTCGGGGTGGGCCACCACGCCGGGCGCGGCGCCGGGGGCGGCGGCCGCGCCGCTCAGGCCGGTGGTGAAGGCGCTGACCTCCGGCACGGGCAGGCCGTCGGCGCGGGCCAGCTCCACCGCCGCGGCCCCGGTGGTGGCGGCGGTGACGACGGTGCCGTCCTGCCCGGCGGCCACCCGCAGCGCGCAGCCGGGCCCGGCCAGGCGGGCGTCGTCGGCGGGCACGTCGAGCAGCTCGCGCCCGGAGGAGCGCACCAGCACCCGCCCGCCGGCCACCTCCACGGCCAGGGAGCGCTCCCGGCCGCGCCCGGAGGCGTCCGGGGCGGTGGCCAGCAGGACGGTGCGCGCCGGCGCGGCGGCGGCCGCGGCGACGGTCGGGCACGGCACCTCGGCGGTGACGTCCAGCGGCCGGTACGGCATGAACATCGCGGTGGTGCCGGTGGCCGGTTCCCCGGCGCGCGGCCAGGTCACCTCCGGGGCGCTGACCACGACGGGGGCCAGCGGCACCGCCGCGGACAGCAGGCAGGTGAGGGCGGCGAGCAGCAGGGCCGTCAGGGACCCCCTCGCCGGGGCGGTGGAGCGCAAGGGTCGTCAGCCCGCCGGGGTCTCGGTGGGGGCGGGCGCGCCGGTGGCGGCGGCCGCGAGGGCGTCGGGGTCCACGCCCACGACGACGAACGGGCCGACGTCGACGGGGGTGAAGGCCGGGTCGTCGAACAGGGCGGGGTCGAACGTGACCGTCTCCCAGGCCACGTTCGGCTCGGCGGGGAAGGTGTCGCGCGTCAGGCCCACCTGCCAGCCCTCGCCGGCGCGGCGCAGCACCAGCACGTCGGGGGCGGCGAACGGCCCGTCGGCCATGCGGCGCAGCAGGTCGCCCGGGCCGGTCGCGGCGGCCCAGGAGCCCACCTCGGCGCGGCGCTCGTCGAAGCGGGCCAGCGGGTTGGCGTAGTGCGCGGTGATCTGCTGGAAGCCGCGGTAGGGCCGGAAGGAGAAGACCTCGTAGAACGCGCTGAGCACGACCGCCCGGTCCGGCGCCAGGCCGTGCGCGGCGGCGGCGGAGTCGACGGCCGCGACCACCTCGTCGGTCCAGGCGCCGTCGAGGTCGGGGTCGCTGCCGCCGAGGGAGTCGGTGCCCTCGGCGGTGTAGTCGGTGTACGCCTTGGTGATCTGCGGGCTGAGGTTCTGGCCGGTGGCCTGCAGCGGCACCACGAACACCGCGGCCCCGGCGAGCGCGGCCAGGGCGCGCGCCTCGGGCAGCCGCCCGGCGCCGCGGCGGGCCAGCGCCGCGGGCAGCGCCCGCCACAGCGCGGCCGCGCCGAGCACGGCGGCCACCGCCATCGTCTCCACGAGCACGGCCTCCATGCGGAAGGCCAGCAGGGTGGTGCGGCCCAGCAGGGCGGCGGTGGACAGCAGGTACCAGGCGTAGCCGGCGGCGACGACCAGCAGCAGCGGGGCGGCGGTGCGGTCGCGGCGCGCGGCCAGGACGAGCCAGGCGCAGCCCAGCAGCAGGAACGCCCCCCACGGGGTGGGGGCGAGCATCGGGGCGGGCAGCTGCGCGGAGATCAGCGGCAGGAAGTGCTGCGCGGCGGCGCGCCCGCCGCCGGCGCTGAGCACCTCCACCACGTACGGCGCCCACACCACCAGCGCCAGGGCGGCGGAGACGACGGCGGCGAGCACGAGGGCGGGCACGCGGGTGCGCAGCACCGCCGGCCCGGCCCCGGCGCGCCAGGCCGCGGCGCAGCGCAGCGCGCACGCCAGGGCCACGACCAGCGCGGCGAAGCCGGCGTAGAGGGTGTACGTCATCGCGCCCAGGCCCAGCACGACGCCCACGGCGACGGCCGCTGCGGCCCGGCTGCGGGCGGGCACGTCGCCGAAGGCGCGCCAGGCGACGACGGCCACGACGGGCACGAACGCCGCCAGGCACCAGGAGTACGGCTCGTCGACGAACGGCCCGGCCAGGGCGGGGTACACGCCGACGGCGGTGGTGGCCAGGCCGGCGAGCAGGCCGCGGCGCGGGCCCACCAGGCGCGACCAGGCCAGCGCGGCCAGGACGGGCACGATCGCGGAGGTGGCGACGGCGGCGGGCTTGAACGCCTCCCACGCCGGGGTGCCGGTGAGGGCGGCGGAGCGGCCGGCCAGCCAGAACCACCCGCTGGGGTAGAAGGAGGGCAGGTCGGCGTAGTTCATGTCCGCCAGGTGCCAGTCGGCGGTGAGGCGGCCGAGGAACTGGGTGCGGAAGAGCTGGTCGCCGGTGTTGCCGCCGAGGTAGAAGCGCGTGCCGGCCAGCGGCACCGCCAGCAGGCTCGTGGCCAGCGCGGCCAGGACCACGACCCCGGCGGCCTCGGTGCCGCGCCACCAGCGCCGGCGCGCGCACACCACCAGGACGGCCGCGACGACCACGACGACGAGCGCGGTGAGCAGCGCGGTGCCCGCGAAGGAGGGGGTGGGCGAGCTGAACTGCGCCGAGCCGTCGGCGGCGCGCTGGCCGCCGACCCGCACGGCCACGGCGGTGACGACGCGCTGCACGGCCAGGCTGACCAGCCCGGCGACGACGGCGCCGGCGAGCAGCGCCGCGCCCAGCCGCGCGAACCCGCCGCGCACCACCGCGTCGCGGGCGCGCGGCGCGGGCGGCCTGCTCCCGGGGGTGCTCGCCCCCGCGCCCGACCCGTCGAGGTCCCCGCTCGCGCCGGCCACCTGCTGCGTCACCCGTCACCCACCACCTCGAGCGCCGGCCACGGTGACCGGGCGGTACCCGAGGGTAGGCCACGGCGCGGGCGGTGCCGCCCGCGCCGCGCACGGGCCCGCGCGGGTCAGCGCACGGTGACGACGGCCCCGCCCGCGGGCGTCCAGGTGATCGAGCCGCCCTGGAAGTCGCTGCGCCTGCCGCCGGGCACGTCGTGCTCGTCGGAGGTGGGGTAGCCCAGGCGCCCGGTCTCCCAGCCCTGCGCGGCCCACGCGTCGCGGATCGCCCCGCGCACCACGTGCGCGCCGGTGGCCGGGGACCAGTACACCGAGCCGCCGCGGAAGGCGCTGTACGCGCCGCCGCGCAGCACGACCTCGTCGGTGGTGGGGTACCCGAGGAAGCCGGTCTCCCAGCCCAGGGAGCCCCACTTGTCGCGGATGGCCCCGCGCACCGCGCGCGCCCCGGTGGCCGGGGACCAGTACACCGAGCCGCCCTGGAAGGCGCTGAACGCGCCGCCGCGCAGCGCGACCTCCCCGGTCAGCGGGAAGCCGAGGTAGCCGCCCTCCCAGCCCAGCGCGCCCCACCGGTCGCGGATCGCCCCGCGCACCTCGTGCGCGCCGGTGGCCGGGGACCAGTACACCGAGCCGCGCTGGAAGAGCTGGTAGGAGCCCTCCACCTGCGGCAGCGCCCACACCGGGGAGGTGGGCAGGCCCAGCACGCCGCCGTCGCCGCCCAGGGCCCGCCAGGCGGCCTCGATCTGGGTGGTGCCGCCGGGCACGACCGTCCACCAGCTGGAGCGCAGGGCGCCGGCGAAGCGGGCCACGGCGGAGCCGGACAGGGGCGCGTCGCCGGTGGTGCAGCGCACGACCAGGTCGGTGATGCGCCCGCCCCACTGGCCGTTGCCGTCGCGGCGGGTGATCGACAGGGCCAGCGGCTGCCCGCCGCCGGGGCAGCTGCGCGCGACGGTGGCCACGGGCAGCTGCGTCGTCCAGCCGGCCACCGTGTCCTGCGGGACCTTGCCGGCGGGCGAGGAGAACGGGTCCTCGGCCGCGCGCAGGTACGGCTTGCTGCCGGTGGCGGACCAGCCGCCGTTGCTGGAGGAGAACTGGGTGAAGGCGACGGCGCCCTCGTGCAGGCGCACCTCGCCGGCCGTGGCGCGCACGGCGGCGGTGGTCGCGGCGGGCTGCAGGTCGGTGACGGCGCCGGCGGCGGTGCGCGAGGCGGAGCCCTGGTACACCTGGCAGGCCTCGGTGTCGCAGATGTCGTAGGCCGAGCCGGCCGGGCGCAGCGTGGACAGCGCGTAGCTGCGGGCGGCCACGGCCTGGGCCTTCAGCGCCTCCGCGGCGAACCAGGCGGGCGACTCGCGCGGCACCACGCCCAGCAGGTAGTCCTCCAGGCCCAGCACGTTGACCGGCGTGACGGGCCCGGACAGCGGGAAGGTGATCGTGCCGGCGTAGCGGTTGCCGGAGCCGTCCAGGCGCTCGACCCACACGCCGCCGCCGCCGGTGACGACGGGGGCGGCGGTCCAGCGCTCGCTCCACACCTCCTGCCAGCCCGGCAGGAACGCCGTGCCCACCAGGGCGGCGCCGTCCCAGGTGACGCGCAGGCGCTGGCCCTGCGGCACGGTGCGGGCCCCGACGCGCAGCGGGTCGGCGGTGCGGGTCTCCAGGAACACCTCCGGGCCGGAGAAGCGCGAGAGCTGCACCCGCACGGTGCGGTCGGCGCGGGTGGAGGCGGTGGTGCCCGGGTAGTACGCCTCCAGGATCTGCCGGTGGCCCTGCCCGGCGACGGCGCGGGACTGCGCGCCCCACTGGGACATGCCCCAGCCGTGCCCGAACCCCCGGCCGGTGACGGTCCAGGAGCCGGAGGCGGGGGCGGGGAAGGTCTCGGCGGCCTGGGCGCTGGTCGCGGTGGCCACGGGCAGGGCGGTGAGCAGCAGGCCGGCGCTCAGCGCGGCAGGCAGGAGACGTCGACGTCGCACAACAACCGATCGTTCGTCAGCTGTCACCGACCGTCAAGCGCTTCGCGTCACTCGTGACCCTGCCGTGACGGCGCTGCCGCCGGGGCGGCCCGCGCCGCGCGGCAGCAGCAGCCCCAGCAGCACCAGCGCCGAGGCGGGCCGGGTCAGCGCCAGCAGCACCCCCGCCGCGCTGCCGGCACCGCCGGCGGCGGCCGCCCACTGCAGCACCGGCAGCAGCCAGGGCACCAGCGCCACCACGGCCGCCACCCGCGCCGCGCGCGGGCCGGCCGCCGCCAGCGCCACCGCGGCCAGCGGGGCGGCCAGCACGTGGTGGCTCCACGTCACCGGGCTGAGCAGGCAGCTGAGCAGGCTCACCGCCAGCCCCCACCGCAGGCCCTCCCCCGCGGCCGGGACGCCGGGGCCCTCCGCGCGGCGCAGCAGCAGCAGCGCGCCGGCCACCAGCGCCAGCCCCGCCGCCGTCCCGGCCGGCGCCGCGAGCGAGCCGTCCAGACCGGCGTGGGCGAGCGCACCGGCCAGGGAGTTGTTGCTCGTGGTGCCCGCCGGCGCCACGCGCCCCGAGCGCCACAGCAGGTCCAGGAAGTACCCGCGCCAGGACGCCGGGGCGGCCAGCGCCCCGGCGGCGGTCAGGACGGCGCCGGCCAGCACCGCGCGCAGCGCGAAGCGGCGCCACGGTCGCGCCGCGGCCAGCAGCAGCACCAGCGCCGGGGTCACCTTCACCGCCGCCGCGGCCCCCGCCAGCACCACCAGCGGGCTGACCTGCCCCAGCACGAGGGCCTCGCGGAACGGGTCGCTCACCGCCACCAGCGCCAGCGCCGCCGGCACCAGCGCCGCCGGCACGCCCGCCGCGCGCAGCAGCCGGCCGCCGCCGGCCACGAGCGCGGCGACCAGGACCGCGTCCCACAGCAGCAGGTCCACGCCCGCCGGCACCAGCAGCAGCGGGGTGAACAGCACCGCCGCCACCGGCGGGTAGACGAAGAAGTGCCCGCGCTCGGTGGCGCGGGCGTAGGGGTCGCGCCCGGCCAGCAGGTCGGCGGCGCCGTGGCGGTAGACGGCCAGGTCGTAGCCGCGCTGCCACGGCTCGGTGCCCACCCCGGTGGCCAGCACGACGGCGGACCAGGCCAGCGCGAGGGCCAGCGGCGCCCAGCGCAGGGCGGACCGGGCCGCCCCGCGCCTCACGAGCGGTCGGGGAAGACGAGCGAGCGGAACGTCAGGAAGCGGAAGACGGTGGCCAGCGCCATGCCGACGACGTTGGAGGAGATGTTGTCGGCCAGCGGGGAGGTCAGCCCCACCAGGTGGTGCGAGACCCACAGGCACCCCACCTGCAGCAGGGCCGCGATCACGCTGAGCACCACGAAGACGGCGTACTCGCGCAGCGGGTGCTCCGAGCGGCGGTCGCGCCAGGTGTAGTAGCGGCTGCCGAGGAAGGCCACGGCGATGGCGAAGACGCTGGAGACGACCTTGGACCACAGCGGGTCCACGTCGAAGCCGAGCAGCAGCAGGTTGAAGACGGCCACGTCCACGAGGTACGCGGCGCCGCCGGTGACCAGGAAGCGCAGCACCTCCTGCACCCGGTGGTGGCGCAGC
>NZ_JAAALM010000157.1 GCF_009906395.1 Kineococcus indalonis | reverse complement strand
CCCGCCGGGCCGACCGCCCGGACGCGGCACCGGAGCACCGGCGGCACCGGCCCCGGTGCCCGCGCTCCGCCCGGCCGCCGCGTTCCCCGCGGTGACCAGGCCCAGCAGCGCCGCCAGCAGCAGCATCGACTTCGCCTCCCCGTACACGGCCGTGTTGTCGCCCATGCCGTGCACCAGCGCCCACAGCCACGCGCCCAGCGCGAAGCCGGCGGTGCGGGCGGCCGGGGAGCCCCCGCCGCGCACGACCGCGACCACCAGGCGGTGCAGCACCGCGCCGGCCACGGCCAGCACGCCCAGCAGCCCGGCCAGCCCCGAGGCGGCCCACGCGGCGATGAGCAGGTTGTGCGGGGGCAGCGCGTCCACGCCCAGCGCCGCGTACTGCTCCAGCGCCGCCGTCCACCCGCCGTGCCCCACGCCCAGCAGCAGGTGCTGGTGGACCATCTCCAGCGCCGCGTCCCACAGCGGCGCGCGGCTGGCCAGGCTCTCCTCGGAGGCGTCGGCGTACCCGGGCACGTAGCGCTCCAGCAGCCGCGGCAGCAGCCACGCCCCGGCGCCCACGGCCAGCGCGGCCTGCGGCAGGAACCAGCGCGCCGCCGGGCGCCCCAGCACGTGCACCGCCCGCACCGCCACCGGCAGCAGCAGCGCCAGCGCGGCGGCCGTCTTCGAGCCGGTCGCGAACGTCGCCGACCACGTCAGCAGCGCCCCGAGCAGCCAGCGGCGCCGGCCCTCGCGCACCCGCAGCACCAGGAACGCGAAGGTCGCCACGCCCAGGAACATGGAGGCGACGTTGGCGTTGAGGAAGAACCCACCGGCCTTGGCGGGGTCCATCACGTTGTTCGCGCCCTCGCCCCAGAAGGCGCGCACGGCGTTCTGGCCGGCGACCAGCCCGGCCAGCGGCGAGCGCAGGTAGGCGGTCTCGGCGGCGGGGGAGAGCCGGAACAGCCACACCAGCGCCGCGGCGAGCACCGCCCAGGCCAGCACCAGCTTCAGCGCCGCACCGGCCCCGCGCGGGTCCTCGCGCTCCACGCGCACCACGTGCAGGTGCAGGAACGCGAACGACAGCAGCCGGGTGCACTCCAGCACCCCGGCCAGCGGGTCCGGGGACCAGGCGATCGCGACGCCCTGCGCGGCGGTCAGCGCGAGCACCGCCCGCAGCACGGGGTCGCGCAGCGGCAGGCCCTTGCCCTCCACCACCCAGCACACCGCGATCAGCACGGTCCAGCACTGGCTCAGCGGCAGGGACAGCTGCCCCAGCGGACCGGCGAACACCTGCGGGACGGCGAGCAGCGCGGCCACGCCCAGGCGGGTGCGGTCCCCGGCCGTCAGGCACACCAGCAGCCCCGTCAGCCCGGTCAGGGCCACGAGCAGCAGCGTCACGAGGCCGCCCCGGGCGCGTGCTCGGCGACCCACGCGGTGAGGCGCTCGCGGAAGCGGTCGGGGCCGAACTCCCGCGCGCGCTGCCGGCACGCGCCGGGCGAGCACGCCTCGGCGCGCGCCACGGCCCGGGCGTAGGCGTCGGCGCGCTGCTCGGCCACGAGGGCGCCGGTGACCCCGTCGAGCACGGTCTCGGCGGCACCGCCGCGGTCGGGGGCCACCACGGGCGTGCCGGCGGCCATGGCCTCCACGGGCACGATGCCGAAGTCCTCCACGGCCGGGAAGAGCAGCGCGCCCGCGCGGCGCAGCAGCTCGCCCACCGCCGCCGGGCCGGGCGCCTCGAGCACGAGGACGGGCACGGAGGCGGCCTCGGCGCGCCGGCGCAGGGCGCCGGCCAGCGGGCCGGCGCCGGCGAGCACCGCGGGCCGGCGCAGCCGCTCGGCGACGTCGACGACGAGGGCGTGGTTCTTGTAGGGCACGAAGCGGCCCAGGGCGAGCAGGTACCCCTCGGGCAGGTCCAGCAGGTCCGGCCCGGCCGGCCCGGCGAAGCGCTCCACGTCCACCGGGGGGTGCACGACGGTGGCCTCGCGGCCCCAGAACCGCTCCACGCGGCGGGCCACCTCGGCGCTGTTGGCGGCCACGGCCGTCAGGCGGGCCGCGGCGCGCCGGTCCACCCCGGCCAGCAGGCGCCGCGCCGGGGCCAGCAGCGGGGAGGCGCCGCGCCCGTCCAGCTCCGGGCTCCACACGTAGCGGGCGGGGGAGTGCACGTAGGCCAGGTGGGCGCCGCCGGGGCGGACGAGGCGGTTGGCGGTGGCGAAGGCGTGGTGGGAGGTGACGACGAGGTCGTAGCCCTGCCCGCGGCCCAGGGCGCGCCAGGCCAGCGGCATCAGCGGCAGGGTCGCGGCGCGCCGGTCGCGGGTCAGCGGGTGGTCCAGGGCGGTGGTGCGCACGGTGCGCCCGCCCAGCTCCAGCGGCACGCCGGGGGCGCGGCTGAGGGCGTACAGGTCCGCCTCGGGCCAGGTCGCGGCCAGCGCCTCGAAGACCTGCTCGGCGCCGGCGCGGGCGGCGACCCACTCGTGCACGACGGCGGTGCGCGGGCCCGCCGGGGTGCGCGGCGGCCGCGCGGGGGGTGCGTCGAGCTGGGGGTTCGCCATGGTCCTCTGCGCCGGGTCGCGGGGTGGTGCGTCCCCCCGGTCGGCACGGCGGGCGCGGACCTGAGCCGCGCGGTGCGCCCGGCGGTCGCCGCGGGCCCCCGTGCTAGCGTGTGAGGCCGTTCTGCGAGTCGCGCTGGAGGTCACGGGTGAAGAAGCTGCTGCTGGTGGCCGCCGCTGCGGGTGCCGTGGTGGCGTGGCGCCGCAAGGCGTCCGCGAAGGCCGAGCGCGACCTCTGGGCGGAGGCCACCGACACCGTGCGCTGAGCACGGTCCCCCGGGGGGCGTGGCGCAATTGGTAGCGCACCTGCTTTGCAAGCAGGGGGTTAGGGGTTCGAGTCCCCTCGCCTCCACCCCGGACGACGCGAAGGCCCCCGCCCTGATCGGGCGGGGGCCTTCGCCGTGCTCGTCGTGCGCAGGCTCAGGCCTGCTTCTCGCCGCCCTCGGTGTCGTCGGCGTCGACGGGCGCGGTGGCCTCCTCGAAGTTCTTCACCGCGTTCGACGGCGGCTCGGAGGGCAGGTCCAGCGGCTGCGAGCCCTCGTGCTCGCCCGCACCGGCCGCACCCGCGGCGGTGGCGCCCGCGGCGGTGGACCCGGCGCCCGGCGTGGCGCCGGTGCTGGTGGAGGTGCCCGGCTGCTCGGTGCCCGTGGCCGCCGGCTCCGCCGGCCCGCCGGCGGACGGGGAGTCCGGCACGGGCGCCGCGGTGGCGGTGGGCTTGTTGGTGGGCGCGGCCGGCGTCCACGCGGCGCCCGGCGCGGCCCACGGGTCCTCCTGCCGGCGGCTGCGCACGGCGCTGAAGACGGCCGCGCCGGCGCCGACGGCGGCCAGCACGAGCAGGAACCTGCGGCCGCGCTTCTTCTTGGCCCGCTGCACGGTCGCCTCGCCCTTGAGCACGGCGAGCGCGTCCGCGCTGCGCTCGCGGACGACCTTGGTGCTGCTGGCGCCCTTGGCGGCGGCCGCGGCGGCCGCGGTGCCGGCGGCGGCGACCGCCGGGGTCGCGGCGGACTTCGCGGAGTCCGCGGCGTCGTGGGCGACCTCCACCAGGCGCGGCAGCAGGTCGCCGGTGAGCTTCTCGCGCGCGGTGTCCACCGCGGGGGCCACCTTGTGCGCGGCGACGGCCGCGGCGGTGCCCACCGCGGGGGCGACCTTGTGCGCGGCGGTGCCCACGTGGTGCGTGGCGCTCTCCACGTGGGGGGCGGCCCAGGTGCGGGCGCTCTCCACGTGCGGGGTGGCCCAGGTGCGGGCGGTGTCCACGTGGTGCGTGGCGCTCTCCACGTGGGGGGCGGCCCAGGTGCGGGCGCTCTCCACGTGCGGGGTGGCCCACGTGCGGGCGGTCTCCACGTGGGGGGTGGCCCACGTCCTCGCGCTCTCCACGGCGGGGGCGACCTTCTCGGCCAGGGCCTTCTCCGCGAGGGCCGTGCCCTGCTCGCGGACCTGCGCCAGCTTCTGGGTCCGGCTCTTGGTCAGGGACATCCGTTCCTCCTCGGTGCGTCGTTCGCCTCTCCGGGGCAACGCCCCGGCGCGCCGGTCCGTGCCCGGCCGGCGATCACCGGCCCCATCCCACCGCAGCGGGGCCGAGCGCGCCAGAGCGCGGGGGCCGGGAGCCGGCGCCGGCGGCGGGTGCGACGATGAGGCCCATGCGCGCGACCCTGCACACGAACCACGGCGACATCCGCGTCGAGCTGTTCGAGAACCACGCCCCCAAGACCGTGGCGAACTTCGTCGGCCTCGCCGAGGGCACCAAGGAGTGGAAGGACCCCTCCACCGGCGAGACGAGGACGGAGCGCTTCTACGACGGCCTGACCTTCCACCGCATCATCGACGGCTTCATGATCCAGGGCGGCGACCCGCGCGGCGACGGCCGCGGCGGCCCCGGCTACCAGTTCGACGACGAGATCCACCCGGACCTGCGCTTCGACAAGAAGTACCTGCTGGCCATGGCCAACGCCGGCAAGATCGCCGGCCACGGCACCAACGGCTCGCAGTTCTTCATCACCGTCGCCACCACCCCGCACCTGAACGGCCGGCACACGATCTTCGGCGAGGTCGCCGACGACGAGAGCCGCAGCGTGGTGGACGCCATCGCCTCCGTGCCCACGGGCCCGGCCGACGCCCCCCGCGAGGCGGTCGTCATCACCGGCGTCGACGTCGAGCGCTGAGCTGAGCACCTCCCCGCACCCGGCGGGCGTTCCGCCCTGCGCGGACGCGCGAACGACGGCGGACCCCGGGACGTTGGACGCGGCGTGAGCGAGGCCGCGAACGAGACGTCCACCGGGGTCCCCGTCTGCCCCCGGCACCCCGACCGCGAGTCGTGGGTGCGCTGCCAGCGCTGCGAGCGGCCCGCCTGCCCGCAGTGCCAGCGCCCCGCCGCGGTCGGGGTGCAGTGCGTGGACTGCGTCGCCGAGGCCGCCAGGTCGGGCCGCCAGGCCCGCACCACCCTCGGCGGCGCGGTGCGCAGCCGCGACACCCAGGTGACGAAGGTCGTCATCGGGCTGTGCGTGGCGCTGTTCGCCGGGCGGTACGTCCTGCCGCCCGAGGCGTACTCCCTGCTGCCGCTGGTCAACGTGCCCGCCGCCTTCGGCGGCTTCGGCCCGGAGCGGTGGTGGCAGCCGCTCACCTCGGCGTTCCTGCACGCCTCGCTGCTGCACCTGCTCTTCAACACGTACGCGCTGTGGGTGACGGGGCAGTACCTGGAGCCGCTGCTGGGCCGGGCGCGCTTCGCGGCGCTGTACGTGCTCTCCGCGCTCGGCGGCGCGGCGGGCGCCCTGCTGCTGCCCGGCACCGCCAACAGCGTCCTGGTGGGCGCCTCGGGCGCCGTCTTCGGGCTCTTCGCGGCGCTGCTGACCGTCAACCGGCACCTGGGCCGGCAGACGGGTCAGGTCGTGGCCCTCATCGCGATCAACTTCCTCATCGGCGTGTTCGTCGCGGGCATCTCCTGGCAGGCGCACCTGGGCGGGCTGGTGACGGGCCTGGTGGTCTCCGCGCTGCTGGTGCGCACCCGCCGCCGCGGTGCGGGGGCGCAGTGGGCCGGGGTGGGCGCGGTGGCCGCGGTGCTCGTGGTGCTGCTGGTGCACGCGGGCTCGCGCACCCTCTCCTGAGGCCCCCGGCTGTCCACAGGCTCCTCGCACAGCTGTGCGAACAGGAGGCCGGTTTCCACGTGCTGTGGGTCCCGGTGTGGACAGCGGTGCCCCTTACCCACAGTCGTCCACAGGTTGTGGACGAACCGGTGGACAAAGGCTGTGGACGCCGGGGCGCTCGTCCCCCGTCCACCCCCCGTCCGTCCGCACCTCGTCCCCAGGGACGAGGTGCGGCTCAGCCCCGGCGGCAGCTCAGCGCCAGCGGGTCGTCATGGCGAAGCCCACGAGCACCAGCCCGAAGCCGGCCACCAGGTTCCAGTTGCCCCAGCCCGGCACCGGGTACTGCGAGCTGGACAGGTAGAAGACGACGATCCACAGCAGGCCGACGACCATCAGCGTCACCATGACGGCGATCCACCAGCGCGGCGTGAGCTGGTTGCGGGCCTTCAGCGCGCGGTCGCTGCCGTCGTCCTCCACCTCGGCCCCGCGGCGCCGGCGGCGGCGCCTGCGCGTGGAGGCCTCCTCGGCGGCCGCGGCCGTCACGGCCTCGCCCAGCCCCGCGGCGGTCGCGCCGGTGCTCGAGCCGCCGCTCACCTGCTCGTCCGGCGACTCGTCGTCGCGGGGCCGCTCGCGGCGGGACTCGGTCACGTCAACCTCCGGGTCGGGACGGGTGGTGCGGGTGCGCACAGCTCGCCTGGTTAGCGTAGTGCGACACGACCTCGCGGACGGTCGCACCACGGGTGCGGCGGGTGAGCGGGGCGTGCGGAGCCGGGAGGGGGTGGGAGCGTGCGGGCACCGCGGCTGCGCTCGGCGGGCGCGCGCGCGGCCGTCGCCGGGGTCTTCGCCCTGGCCGGGCTGCTGTTCGCCACCAGCGCCCTGACCTCCCGGGGCACCGACCTGCGCTCGGAGACCGCCGACCTCGGCGCCCTGGTCGCCGAGCGCTCCCGGCTCAACGAGGAGCGCGCCGCCCGCGTGGGCGACCTGCGCGCCGAGGTCGACGAGCTCAGCCGCGCCGCCGCCCCCGCCGCCGGCACCGGCGCGGCCGACCCGCTGGACGACCCCGCCCTGGGCACCGCCTCCGGCGCGCTGGCCGTCACCGGCCCCGGCGTGACCGTCACCCTCGACGACGCCCCCGACGACGTGCGCCCCGCCGGGGCCAACCCCGACGACCTCGTCGTGCACCAGCAGGACGTCGAGGCCGTCGTCAACGCCCTGTGGGCCGGCGGCGCCGAAGCCATGTCGATCATGGACCAGCGGGTGGTGTCCACCTCCGCGGTGCGCTGCGTGGGCAACGTGCTCGTCCTGCAGGGGCGCACCTACTCCCCGCCCTACGCCGTCTCCGCCATCGGCGACCCCGCCGCCCTGCGCGCCGCCCTGGGCGCCAGCGCCCAGGTCGCCGTCTACCAGCAGTACGTCGACGCCTACGGCCTGGGCTGGTCCGTGGACGCCCACGACGCCCCCGACGGGCTGCTGCTGCCCGCCTTCGACGGCTCCACCGCCCTCAGCGCCGCCCGGAGCGCCGCGTGATCCGCCGCGCCGTCGGCGTGCTCGGCGAGCTGCTCGTCACCGCCGGCGTGCTGAGCCTGCTGTTCGTGGTGTGGCAGCTGTACTGGACGGACCTGACCAGCGGGCGCGCCCAGGCGGCGACCGTCTCCTCCCTGCAGCAGCGCTGGGACGCCGCGCCGGCCCCGGCCACCCCCGCGCCCGCCGTGAGCGGGCCCGTCGTGCCCGACGTGGACCAGACCCCGCCCACCGGCGACGCCTTCGCCATCGCCCACGTGCCCCGCTTCGGCAGCGGCTACGCCGTGCCCGTCGTGGAGGGCATCGACGCCGAGGAGCTCCAGGAGGGCATCGGGCACTACCCGGGCACCGCGATGCCCGGCGAGGTGGGCAACTTCGCGATCGCCGGGCACCGCGTCACCTACGGCAAGCCGTTCAACCGGGTCGCGGAGCTGCAGGAGGGCGACGCGGTCGTCGTGGCCACCGCCGAGCGCTGGTACACGTACCGGGTGCGCCGCTGGCGCGTCGTCAGCCCGCGGGCGGTGGAGATCGTCGCGCCCGTGCCGGACCGGCCGGGCGAGCCGCCCACCGAGGCGTGGCTGACGATGACCGCCTGCCACCCGATGCACTCGGCGCGGCAGCGGTACATCGTCTACGCGCAGCTGGAGTCGGTGCAGGACCGCGCCGCGGGGCCGCCGGCCTCGCTGGCGGCGGTGGGCTGAGCCGGGCAGCGGGCCGGGCAGCGGGGACCGGGGAGCGGGGGAGCGGCGTGT
>NZ_JAAALM010000156.1 GCF_009906395.1 Kineococcus indalonis | reverse complement strand
GCACGGGCACGTCCTCGCGGGGGTGGGGTTCGGGCTCAGCCGCGCAGGAACGCCGGCAGCAGGTCGGCGTGCGCCTCGATCAGCTCCTCCGTCATGGCGCGGGCCTGCTCCAGCGTGCACTGCGCCGCGGTGAGCGGGTCGAGGGCCACCGCGTGCAGGACGTGCTCGCGCGCGCCCGTCAGGGCGGCCTCGACGGCGAGGGTCTGCACGTTGACGTTGGTGCGGTTCAGCGCGGCCAGCTGCGGGGGCAGGGCCCCGACGGCGGTGGGCTGCACGCCGTTGCGGTCCACCAGGCAGGGCACCTCCACGCAGGCGTCCGCCGGCAGGTTCGCGATGACGCCCGTGGCGTTGGGCACGTTGCCGTACACGACGGAGGGCACGCCGGTGACGACCGAGTTCACGATGCTGGCGCCGTACTCCACGCTGGGCGCCAGCTCCTGCTTCAGCCGCGCGAGCTGGGTGTCGATGTCGCCCTGGTCGTCGTGCGCGGAGCAGATCTCGTAGTAGTCCCAGCGCTGCGGGACGTACCGCTCGACCATCTCGGGGTCCTTGCGGAAGTACGGCACGTACTCCGAGGCGTGGTGGCTGGACTCGGTCTCGAAGTAGCCGAAGGCGTTCATGAGGGTGGTGCGGACCTGCTCGTTGCCGCCCTCGTAGGTGCTGGCGGCCAGGGCCGCCTCGCTGTGGTCGCCGTCGTCGCCGGCGAGGTCGGCCGCGGCGCGCCCGACGACGTGCCGCTGGTTCATGACCTCGCGCAGGCGCGGGTACAGGTCCTGACCGTCGCGGCGGAAGCGCAGCACCCAGGCCTGGTGGTTGATGCCGGCGGAGAGGAAGTCGACCTCCTCGTAGGGCACGTCCAGGGTGCGCGCGAGCATCCGGGTGGTGCCCTGCACGCTGTGGCACAGCCCCACGGTCCGCAGGCCCTTGGCGTTGAGGTAGGCCGTGGCCATCGCCATGGGGTTGGCGTAGTTGATGAACACCGCGTCCGGGCACAGCTCGAGGGCGTCGGCGGCGATGGCGTCGTAGGCGGGCACGGAGCGCAGGAAGCGGAACACCCCGCCGGGGCCGACGGTGTCGCCGACCGTCTGGTCCACGCCGTAGCGGCGCGGGATCTCCACGTCGTGGCGGTAGGAGGCCACGCCGCCGACCTGGAAGGTGATGATGACGAAGTCGGCGCCGTCCAGGGCCTCGCGGCGGTCGGTGGTCTCCACCACCTGCGCGTCGAACCCGTGGTGGGCGACGAGCTTGCGCGCGGCGTCGGCCACGGGCGCGAGCTTGCCGGGGTCGACGTCCATGAGGCACAGCTGCGCCGAGCGCAGGGCGGGGAAGCTGAGGACGTCCCCGATGAGCCGGAAGGGGAACACGTACCCCCCCGCGCCGATGAGGGTGATCTTCGGGGAACGCGTGGCGGTCATGCCGGCAACGCTAGGCGCGCCCGGGCCGCGGCGGCTTCCGGCTGAGTGCGCAGACCCTCCAGGATCCTCAGCGCCCGGGTACCCTCGCGGGGTGGACGAGGAGGCCCCGGACGTCGTGGGACCGGCGCTGTGGGTGCACCGCGGGCCCGCCCCGCCGATGCACGCCCCCCACCGGCACGACGACCTGGAGGTCAACGTCGTCCTGGACGGCGGATTGGAGTACCTCTTCGGGGGCGAGCGGGTCAGGGTGCCCAGCGGCTGCACGGCGATGTTCTGGGCCGCCTCGCCGCACCGCCTCCTGGCGCGGGAGCCGCTGGGGGGCAGCGACGTCTGCTGGATCCACGTGCCGCTGGCGGTGGTCCTGCGCTGGTCGCTGCCGGAGGAGTTCGGCGCGCGCGTCCTGTCGCACGGGACGCTGGTGGTGCCGACCGCGGCGCTGGGCGCGCACGTCGCCGCGCAGTTCTCCACGTGGCGCGAGGACCTGGCCGCGGGCGGGGACCCCGCCCCGGTGCTGCTGGAGGCGAACGCGATGGTGCTGAGGATCCTGGCACAGCACCGCGGCGGCGAGGGCGGCCCCGGGCCGGCCGGCACCCGTCCGGACCTGCGCCCGGTGGCGCTCATGGCCCGCTTCACCGCCGAGCGCTTCCGCGAGCCCATCAGCACCGCCGACATCGCCCGCGCGGCCAACCTCAACCCGAACTACGCCACGACGCTGTTCCGGCGCGCGGTGGGCGCCACGCTGGGCGAGCAGCTCGTGCGGCACCGCGTCGCCGAGGCCCAGCGCCTGCTGCTGACCACGACGATGACCACCGCGGCCGTCGCGCACGCGGCGGGCTTCGGCTCGCAGAGCAGCCTGTACGCGCACTTCACGCGCGCGTGCGGGTGCTCCCCGGGGACCTACCGCGCGACGCGGTCGGTCACCGCGGGGAGCGGGGCCGCGCCGGTCAGTCGAACAGCGCGTCGATCTCCGCGTTGACCTGCGTCAGCGAGGAGGGCTCGGCGTTGAAGGCCAGGACGTTGTCCATGGCCGAGGTCATGGTGCTCTGGATCTCGGCGGAGTTCAGCACCGCGGGGAACGGGAACGTCGTGCCCTCGCGGATCTGGTCGGTGTAGGCGGTGATGTCCAGGCCCGTCTCCGACAGCGCCGCCTGGGAGGTCTCCACGGTGGAGGCCAGGGCCGGCATGACCACGCCGGAGCGGGCCACGACCTCCTGGCAGTCGGCCGAGGCCAGGTACTGCACCCACTTCCACGCGGCGCCCTTGCGCGGGGAGGAGGTGAAGATCGAGTCGGCCAGCGAGTTCTGCATGGCGGCGCGCTGCCCGCTCGGGCCGATCGGGGTGGGGGCCAGCCCCAGCTCGATGCCCTCCAGCCCGGCGAAGTTGGCGATCGTCCAGGACCCCTCGGTGGCCATGGCGTACTTGCCGGCCTGCATCTGCTGGTCCAGCGAGCCGCCCTCGGTGAACGACAGCGGCGGCATGAAGCCCTTCTCGATGAGCCCGCGCCACCAGGTGATGGTCTCCTGGAACCGCGGGTCGTCGTAGTTGAACTCCGTGCCCCAGGCGGGCTTGTCCATGTACGTCCACCCGGTGGTCTGGGTGAGGTAGGACCACTCGGTCTGGCCGTTGGGTCCGCCGGAGGAGTTCAGGCCCAGCCCGTAGGTGGCGATGCTGTCCTTGTCGAAGCCGGGCTCGTCACCGCGCACGCCGTTGGTGTCCACGGTGAGGCGGGCGATGACGTCCTCGTAGGTGCCGCCGTCGACCGGGTTCCAGGTGAGCTCCTTCATCTGGGCCTCGGTGACGCCCGCCTCCTCGGCCATCGTCTTGTTGTAGTACAGCCCGATGGTGTCGAAGTCCTTGGGCAGCCCGTAGCGCTTGCCGTCCGGGCCCACCCACAGCTCGGTGGTGCCCGTGACGTAGGCGCCCAGGTCGATCCCGGCCCGCTCGACCTGCTCGTCGATGGGCTCGATGAGCCCGCGGGCGGCGAACTCGCCGTAGCGGGAGGTGTGGTCGGCGAAGACGTCGGGGGCGGAGTTCGCCACGAACCCGGTGAACAGCTTGTTCCAGTAGTCGTCCCAGCCGAACTGCTCGATCTTGACGTCGATGTCGGGGTTGAGCGCCTCGAAGTCGCTCGCGCACTGCTGGTAGGCCGGCAGCTGCGCCGCCTCCCACATCCAGTACGTGAGCTCACCGGTCTGCGCGTCGCCGCCGGGGTCGACGCCGTAGGTGGCGCACCCGCTCAGCAGGACGGTGGCGCCGGCGAACGCGGCGGCGGTGCGCGCGAGGCGACGGCGGGGCTGGCGCATGCGGGGGGCCTCCCTGGTGCTCGGCGCGCCCGGGGAGGACGCGCCGGAGGGCTCGGACGGGGACGGGGCGGGTGCGGCGTTCACTTCAGCCCCGAGAAGCCGATGGAGTTGACGATCCGGCGGCTGAAGACGGCGAAGAGGAGGACGACCGGCAGGGCGGCCAGCAGGGTCGCGGCCATGAGCCCGGCCCAGTCGGGGGTGCCCTGCGGGGTCTGGGAGCGGAAGATGCCCAGCCCCACCGTGAGCACGCGCACGCGGTCGTCGCTGCCGACCAGCAGCGGCCAGAAGTACTCGCTCCACGCCTGCACGTACTGCAGGATCGCCAGGGTGGCCAGCGGGCCGGAGGCCATCGGCAGGATCACCCCGAAGAACCGGCGGACCGGGCCGGCGCCGTCCAGGCGCGCGGCCTCCTCCACCTCGTGCGGGATGCCGAGGAAGAACTGCCGCAGGAAGAAGATCGCGAACGGCGTCATGAAGAAGTACGGCAGGATGATGCCGGCGTAGGTGTTCAGCAGGCCCAGGTCGCGCACCAGCAGGAAGTTGGGCAGCTGGGTGAAGATCGGCGGGACCATCAGCGCGGTGAGGAACAGGAAGAACACCGCCTCGCGGCCCGGCCAGCGCAGCCGGGAGAACGCGTAGGCGGCCATCGCGCCGAAGAACACCTGGCCGGCGGTGATGAAGGTCGCCACGACCACGGAGTTGCCCAGGTAGCGCACGAAGTCGATGGCGGCGCCGGAGCCGCCCTGCGCCTGCGCCTCCTCGGTGCTGGCCAGGCCGAGCACCCGCTCGAAGGCGCCCAGCGTGGGGTCCACGGGCAGCAGCGAGGCCGGCTGCGTCGCCAGCGAGGCGCCGTTGGAGAACGCCGTGCGCAGCATCCAGAAGAACGGGAACAGCGTGACGAGCATGATGAGCACCAGGGCGGTCCAGGCGAGGACCCGCCCGGGACCGGCCTTGCGGCGCTCTGCGGGTGCGGGTGCCTTGAGCACCAGGTCGATGTCGCTCGGGGCAGCGGTGGTGGCCACGTCGCCTCCTCCTTGTCTGTCGGTTTCTCAGGCGACGTCGGACTGGTCGGCCCGCATCAGCCGGAGCTGGACGAGGGCGACCAGGGCGAGGATGACGAACAGGACGACCGACACGGCGGAGGCGTACCCGAACTGCAGCCGCTGGAAGGCCAGGTCGAAGATGTAGTACTGGATGACGCGGCTGGCGTCGCCCGGCCCGCCGGAGGTGGTCACGGCCACCGTGTCGAAGGCCTGGAACGAGCCGACGACGGTGATGACGAGCACCAGGGCCAGCACGGGGCGCAGCAGCGGCAGGGTGATCCGCCAGAACATCTTCCACTCCGAGGCGCCGTCGACGCGGCCGGCCTCGTACACGTCGTTCGGGATCATCACCATGCCGGCGAACAGCAGCAGCGCGGTGTAGCCCAGGTGGCGCCAGGTGTTCACCAGCGCGATCGTGGGGATGGCCCAGTTCTGGTCGCCGAAGAACGCCACGGGGCCGGTCCCGAGCCAGCCGAGGACCTGGTTGGTGATGCCGATCTGCGCGTCCAGCATCCAGTAGAAGACCAGCGCCACGACGACGTTGGCGATGAGGTACGGCAGCACGATGACGCTGCGCACGAACACCGACCGGGTCAGCCGGTGCAGCAGGACCGCCAGCAGCAGCGCCAGGACCGTCTGGGTGGCGATGTTGATCGCCACGTACTCGACGGTGACGAGCATCGCGTTCCAGAACGTGGAGTCCTCGAGGATCGCGCGGTAGTTGCCCAGGCCGACGAACACGGGCCGGTTGAAGACGTCGTACTCGGTGAAGCTGAAGTACAGCCCCCGCAGCGTCGGCCAGAAGTAGAAGACGGCGAACCCGAGCAGGGCCGGGGCGATGAAGGCCAGCGCCGTCAGCCGCTCGCGGCGGCTGCCGTTGGCGTCGGGGCGGTAGTCGTGGACGTGCAGGGCGAGGTCGGCGGTGCTGCGGGCACGAGCGGCTCTGCTCGTGAGGGCCATGGCGTCACACCTTCCGGGTGCGCAGGAGGAGGAGTTGCTGCGGCTGCAGCGCGGGGGCCGTCAGGCCCGCGGCGGCCAGGGCGCGGCCGGTCAGCCGCACCCCCTCCGCGGCCCACGGCAGGTCGGCGCCGCCGCGCACCGCCGGGTCGTGCCCCGGCGGCTGCGGCGCGACGTGGTAGGTGGCGTCCGGGTCCAGGCCGGGCAGGCGCACCCGGCCGGGCACGGAGGTGTCGGGGGTGGCCAGCTGCACGAGCGCGAACAGCCCGTCGGAGCCGTCGGCGGCCACGACGCCGTGCAGGGCCGCGGACTCGTCGTGGGGGTCGGCGCGCACCACGGTGCCGGTGTGCAGCAGCGGGCGCAGCTCCTTGTAGAGCGCCACCCAGCGCGCCAGCTCGGCGCGCTCGTCCGCGCCCATGCGCGTCACGTCGGTCTCGATGCCGAAGGAGGCGAACAGCGCGGTGCCCGCCCGGAAGGACAGGTCGCTGTGCCGGTGGGTGGTGTGCGAGGGCGAGGCGCCCACGTGCGAGCCGATCAGCTCCGGCGGGACGAGCTGGGTGGTCCAGCGCTGGATCTGCTGGCGCTCCAGGGGGTCGATGCAGTCGCTGCCCCACACCCGGTCGGTGTGCTCCAGGACCTCCAGGTCCACCCGCAGGCCGCCGGAGGAGCACGACTCGATCTCCACGCCGGGGTGGCGCTCGCGCAGCTCGTCCAGCAGCCGGTACACGGCCAGGGTCTGCGCGTGCACGCCCGGGCGGCGGCCGGGGCCGGAACCGGCCTCCAGCAGGTCCCGGTTGTGGTCCCACTTCAGGTAGCCGATGTCGTTCTCCGTGAGCAGCGCGTCCAGCCGCTGCAGCAGGTGCGCGTGGACCTCGGGGTTGCCCAGGTCCAGGACCTGCTGGCGGCGGGCGGCCGGCGGCAGCACGTCCTCGTCCGGGCGCAGGATCCACTCCGGGTGGGCGCGGGCGAGGTCGGAGTCGGGGTTGACCATCTCCGGCTCGACCCACAGGCCGAACTCCATGCCCAGGCCGGTGACGACGTCGATCAGCGGGGTCAGCCCGTGCGGCCACACGTCCTCGTCGACGTACCAGTCGCCCAGGCCGGCGCCGTCGTCGCGGCGGTGGCGGAACCAGCCGTCGTCCAGGACGTAGCGCTCGGCGCCGACCTCGGCCGCCGCGCGCGCCAGCTCGGTCAGCCGGGCCAGGTCGTGGTCGAAGTAGACCGCCTCCCAGGTGTTGGCGATGACCGGGCGCGGCGAGGAGGGGTGGTGCGGGCGCGAGCGCAGGTGGGCGTGGAAGCGCGCGGCGATCCCGTCCAGCCCGTGCTCGGAGTGCGCCGCGTACACCCAGGGGGTGCGGTAGGACTCCCCCGCGGCCAGGCGCACCTCGCCGGGCAGCAGCAGCTCGCCGCCGGACAGCACCGCGTCGCCGGTGGCGCGGCGCTCGGCCAGGGCGCGGTGGTTGCCGCTGAAGGCGACGTGCTGGGCCCACACCTCCCCGGTGCGGAAGCCGAACCCGGCGGTGCCGGCGGCGAGCACCAGGGGGGCGTCGGCGCCGGTGCGCCCGCGGCGGTTCTCCCGCGCGTGGGCGCCCACGACGAACGGCAGGCGCTGCGGCACGCGCTCCTTGGCCCAGCGGCCGGCCAGGTCCAGCAGCTCGGTGGCCACCGGCGGCACGGGCAGCGCGAGCGCGAGGACGCCGACCTCGTAGGCCCCGGCGGCGGTGCTGGTCACCGCGGCGCGGTGGCGCAGCAGCCCGGAGGGCAGCAGCTCCAGCTCCAGGTGCAGCTCCAGGCCGGCGCGCTCGTCGGCGGCGCGCACCTCCACGCGCCCGCCGAGCGGGCCGTCGTCGGCGACCTGCACGGAGGCGGGGGCGAAGCGGGTGGCCCAGGCGGTGCCGTCGCGGTGCCCGGCCAGGCCCGGGGTGCCGCTCCAGCCCTGCACCTGCTCGGGCAGCAGGGCCAGCGGGCGGGGCTCGTCGACCTCGTTGTTGGCGCGGGCGGTGCCGCCGGCGGTCACCAGGTCCGCCAGGGCGGCGTCGTCGAGGTCGCCGAGGTCGGCGCCCCAGTGCACCACGGAGGGGACCTGCTCGCGGTGGGTGCGCAGCACGAGGCTGACGCCCGCTGCGCGCAGGTGCACCACCTCGCGCGGACCGGCGGACCGGGCGGGGGCGGGGGTGC
>NZ_JAAALM010000155.1 GCF_009906395.1 Kineococcus indalonis | reverse complement strand
CCCCCACCCGTCCGTGGCCGGCGGGCGACTGCGCGACACTAGCGCGGACCGCCGGGCGCCGGACGTGGCGCCGGGCCGACAGGACGGGCCCGGCCGGGCCCCGCGAGAGGAGCAGCGTGACCAAGGCACCCACGTCGGAGAACCACCCCTCGGACGAGGTCGTGAAGCCGACGCAGCCGACCGAGTTCGACGCGACCATCGAGATCCCCAAGGGTCAGCGCAACAAGTACGAGGTGGACCACGCGAGCGGTCGCATCCGGCTGGACCGCATGCTGTTCACGTCCACGCGCTACCCGCACGACTACGGGTTCATCGAGGGCACGCTGGGCGAGGACGGCGACCCGCTGGACGTGCTGGTGCTCCTGGAGGAGCCCACGTTCCCCGGTTGCCTCATCGCCTGCCGCGCCATCGGCATGTTCCACATGCGCGACGAGGCCGGCGGCGACGACAAGGTCCTCGCCGTGCCGGCGGGCGACCCGCGCTGGGACAAGATCCAGGACCTGGACGACATCAGCGAGTTCGACCGCCTGGAGATCCAGCACTTCTTCGAGACCTACAAGGACCTCGAGCCGGGCAAGTCCGTCGAGGGCGCCAACTGGTCCGGCCGCGAGGAGGCCGAGCGCGAGATCCAGGCGTCGTACGAGCGCGCCAAGGGCACCTCGTACGAGGCCGGCGCCGGGCACTGACGCAGCGCCCCGGGCGGCCGCGCGCCGCCCGGGGCCGCGCCCCCGCGCGCGGCAGCGCGCCCCTGGCCCCGGCGCGTACGATCGAGGGCTGGGCCGCGGGGCTCCCCCGCACGAGGCGGGACCGGACGGGAGGAGCTGCCGTTGAGCGGGCTCATGCAGATCGGCGAGGTCGTCGAGCGGGTCGGCTACAGCTTCCGCACCATCCGCTACTACGAGGAGATGGGGCTCGTCGCGCCGTCGGCGCGCACCCCGGGCGGCTTCCGGCTCTACACCGAGATGGACGTCTACCGGCTCATGGTGCTCAAGCGCATGAAGCCGCTGGACTTCTCCCTCGACGAGATGCGCGAGCTGCTGACGATCCTGGACGCCCTGGACGGCCGGGTGCCCTCCGACACCCCGCGCGAGACGCTGTTCGACCAGCTCGACGCCTTCCGCGCCGCCGCCGACGCCCGGGTGGAGAAGCTGCGCGGGAAGCTGATGATGGCCGAGGAGTTCGCCCAGCGCCTGCGCGACGAGGCCGCCGGCCGCAGCGACGGCAGCTCCCCCGCCCCCGAGCCGCCGGTGCGCCAGGAGCAGGACGACCCGGCCCCCGCGGGCTGACCCGCGGGGGCCGCGCCGGGCTCAGCCCGCGAAGGGCAGCACCGGCAGGCCGCGCACGCCCGGGGTGAACCGGAACACGCTGCCCGCCGCCGGGTCGTCGTCGTCGGCGAGGTTCTCGCGCGAGGTGGTGATGAACAGCTCGTCGAGGTCGGCGCCGCCGAAGGTGCACGCGGTGACCTGGCGGGCACCGACCTCCACCACGGCGTCCAGCGTCCCGTCCGGCGCGTAGCGGCGCACCGCCGAGCCGCCGAACAGGGCCGTCCACACCCCGCCCTCGGCGTCCACGCACAGCCCGTCGGGGTTGGCCGAGCCCGAGGCGTCCTGCACCTGCGCGAAGGGGCGGCGGTTCGTCAGCCCGGCCTCGCGGTCGTAGTCGAAGACGTCGGTGCGGCCGGTGGGGGTGTCGTTGTAGTACGCCAGCGCGCCGTCCGGGCTGAAGCCCAGGCCGTTGGAGATCGTCACGCCCGTCAGCACGGTGCGCACCGAACCGTCCGGGTCCAGGCGGAAGATCGACCCGCGACCCTCGCCGGCGCCGCCGTCCTGCTCGTAGGCCATGGAGCCGGCGTAGAAGCGCCCGTGCGGGTCGCAGCCGCCCTCGTTCATCCGCAGCCCCTCGGCCGCGCCCCACAGCTCCGGCAGCGGGGTCAGGGCGCCGTCGGCGTCCTCGAGCACGAAGCCGCGCTCGACCGCCACGACCGCGCCGCCGCCGGCGCGCGGGCGCACGATCGCCGCGACGTCGCCGTAGCGCCGGCGGGTCAGCTCCCCGGAGGGGGTGAGGGTCAGGACGTCTCCGGCGACCATGTCGACGAACCGCAGGCCGCCCCACTGCGGCGACCAGCACGGTCCCTCGCCGTGGTACACGACCCGATCGGTGATGCGCTCCGCTGCAGCCACGCCCCGCACCCTAGGGGACGGGCGTTGGCCCGGCCGGGTGGCCCCGCTCCAGCCGCGCGCCCCGCGGGCCGACGAACCACCGTGCCCGCTGCCCGCCCCGCCGCCCCCGCCGTGGCGACGCCGCGCGTGATGGCGCCGACCGCGGGGGCGTTCTACCTGGCCGGCGGCGCCGCCGCGCTCGCCGTCGTCCTCGGCTCCCCGTTCCCCGCCGCCGGCGCGCGCCTGCAGCTGGGCGGCCTGGCGGTGACCGCGCTGCTGGGCGGGGCGCTGCTGCTGCTGCGCGGGCACGTGCTGCCGCGCTGGGCGTTCCACCTCGTCGCCGGGTCCGGCACCGCGCTGATCACCCTGGCGGTGCCGGTGTGCCCCACCATCGGCACCGCGCTGGCGATCTCCGCGGTGTACCTGTTCGTGGCGGTCTTCGTCGTCTTCTTCTGCACCTGGCGGCAGTCCGTGGCCCACCTGCTGCTGCTGGCGTGCGCGGGCGCCTGGGCGCTGTGCGACCGGCCCGGGGTCACGCCGGGCGTGTCCGTCTCGATGGGCGTGGTGCTCACGTTCGTCTCGGTGGTCACCGGGATCCTCGTGCAGCGCGCCTCCAGCGCCGGGCGCGACAGCCTCACCGGCCTGGCCAACCGGCGCGGCTTCGACGACGCCCTCGACGGCGCGCTGGCCGGCACCGCCCGCACCGGCGCCCCCCTGTCGGCGGCGCTGCTGGACGTGGACCACTTCAAGCGCGTCAACGACCGCTCCGGCCACGCCGCCGGCGACGACCTGCTGCGCGCGGTCGCCGAGGAGTGCCGCGCCGTGCTGCCCGCCGGCGCCGTGCTGGCCCGCTACGGCGGCGACGAGTTCGCCGTGCTGCTGCCGGGCGTGCCGGGCCCGGCGGCGCTGGAGCTGGTGGAGGGGCTGCGCAGCGCCGCGCGCCGCGCCGGCCTGTCGTGCGGGGTGGCCGAGCTGTTCCCCGGCGAGAGCGGCGCGGACCTGATGCGCCGCGCCGACAGCGCCCTGTACGCCGCCAAGGCCGCCGGGCGCGGGCAGTCGCGCCTGCTGGACGACGCCTCCGCGGTGCTGGCGCACGACCTGGCCGCGGCGCTGGACGCCGGGCAGGTGCGCGCCTGGTTCCAGCCGGTCGTCGACCCCGCCGACGGCGCGGTGGTGGGCGTGGAGGCGCTGGCGCGCTGGACGCACGCCGAGCGCGGGGCGGTGCCGCCGCTGGAGTTCGTGCACGTGGCCGAGACCAGCGGCCTGGTGCACCGGCTGGGCCTGGCGGTGCTCGCCGACGCCTGCCGCGGCGCGCTGGCGGTGCGCCGCGCCGCCGGGCGCGAGCTGCTGCTGACCGTGAACGTCTCCGGCCGCGAGCTGGCCTGCCCGGACTACCCGCAGCGGGTGCTGGAGGTGCTGGCGGGCACCGGCTTCCCGGCGGCCTCGCTGGTGCTGGAGGTCACCGAGAGCGTGGTGGACGCCTCCTCGACGCAGGCGCTGGCGGCGCTGCGCGCGCTGCGCGAGCACGGCATCGGCGTGGCCATCGACGACTTCGGCACCGGGTACTCGGCCTTCAGCCGCCTGGACACCCTGCCCGCGGACTACCTCAAGCTCGACGCGGGCTTCACCGCCGACATCACCACCTCCCCGCGCCGGGCGGGGATGCTGGAGGCGCTGCTGGGGCTGAGCGCCACCCTGGGCCTGGAGGTGGTCGCCGAGGGCGTGGAGACGGCCGAGCAGGCGCGGCTGCTGACGCGGATGGGCTGCCCGCTGGCGCAGGGCTGGCTCTTCGGCCGCCCGGTGCCGCCGCAGGAGCTGGCCGAGCGCCTGGCGCGCGCGCCGCAGCGCACCGGCGCGGCCTGAGCCCCGCACGTCCCGCGGTGCGCGCAGCCCCCGCGGTCCCGCGGCCTCACAGCCCCGGCGTGGGCAGGTACGCCAGCTCCGGGCGCCCCGAGCCGCCGTAGCGCGGTTCCTTGCGGGCGCGCCCGGCGCCGGCCAGGTGCTCCAGGTAGCGCCGGGCGCTGACGCGCGACAGGCCCGTGGCGGCGGCGGCCTCCGCGGCGGACAGGCCCGCGCCGGGCGGGGCGGCGCGCAGCGCGGCGACCACCGCCTGCAGGGTGGCCGGCGCCACCCCGCGCGCCGGGCCGGAGGAGGTGCGCAGCTGCGAGAGCGCCTCGTCGATGGCCTGCTGGTCCAGCGCGTCCGCCCCGCCGCCGGCGCGGGCCACCTCGGCGCGGAAGCGGGCGTAGGCGCGCAGCCGCTCCTCCAGGGAGGCGGCGGTGAACGGCTTGAGCAGGTACTGCACGACGCCCATCGACAGCGCCTGGCGCACCACGCCGGGCTCGCGGGCCGCGGTCACGGCGATCACGTCGGCGCCCACGGCCGCCGCGCGCAGCGCCCGCAGCACCTGCAGCCCGTCCATGTCCGGCAGCGTCATGTCCAGCAGCACCAGGTCCACCCCGCCGGCGCCGACGGCGGCCAGGGCCCCGCGGCCGGAGTGGACGGCGGCGGCGACGGCGAAGCCGGCCACGCCCTGCACCAGGCGGGCGTGCGCGGCGGCCAGCACGGGGTCGTCCTCGACGACGAGGACGCGGATCACCGGGGCCCCGCGGGCAGGCGCACCACGACCGTGCCGCCGCCGTCGTCGAGGGTCACCGGCTCCTCCACGGCGATGGAGCCGCCGTGCCGGCGCACCACCTGCCCCACCAGCGCCAGGCCCAGCCCGTGCGCGCCGCCGGGGTGCAGGCGCTGCTCCTTGCGCGACCAGCCGCGCTGCACGGCCAGCTGCAGCGTCCCCGCCGGGAACCCGGCGCCGGAGTCGGTCACCCTCACCTCCACCACGCCGTCCTCGCAGGCGGTGCGCACCCGCACCCACCGCGGCTGCGCGCCGGCCAGCGCCGCCTCCACGGCGTTGTCCAGCAGGTTGCCCACCACGGTGACCAGGTCGCGCGCGGGCAGCAGCCCCTCGGGCAGCGCGGTGTCCGGCTCCACCTCCAGCTCCACGCCGCGCTCGGCGGCCTGGGCGGACTTGCCCACCAGCAGCGCGGCCACCGCGGGGTCGGCGACGTCGGCGACGACGAGGTCGGTGAGCTGCTGCACGGCGGCCAGCTCGGCGGTGGCGAAGGCGACCGCCTGCTCGCCGCGGCCCTGCTCGACGAGGGTGACCACGACGTGCAGGCGGTTGGCCGCCTCGTGCGCCTGCGAGCGCAGCGCCTCGGCCAGCCCGCGCACGGCGTCCAGGTCGCGGGTCAGCGCCTCCAGCTCCGTGTGGTCGCGCAGCGTGACCACGGTGCCGACGCGGCGGCCCTCCCAGCGCGCGTCCAGGCGGCTGACGACCAGGACGCGGTCGTCGGTGACCTGCACGTCGTCCACGACGTCCTCGCCGCCCTCGGCCAGGCGCCGCACCGCCGGGGGCAGCTCCACGCCGGGGGCGCCGGCGGCGGCGCCCTCCGGCCCGGGCGGCAGCAGGCGGCGCGCCTCGTCGTTGACGACCTGCACCCGCCCGGCGGTGTCCAGCACGACGAGGCCCTCGCGCAGGGAGTGCAGGACGGCGTCGTCGACCTCCCACAGCCGCGTCAGGTCCGCCGGCTCCAGGCCGTGGGTGCGCCGGCGCACCCAGCGGCTCAGCGCCAGGCTGCCCACCACCGACACCGCCAGCGCCAGGCCGGCCGCGCCGAGCGCGACGGGCAGCTGCCCGCGCAGCTCCTGGGCCAGCGTGCGGGTGGTCACCCCGACGGCGACGGCGCCCACGACGCGCCCGCCGGCGGCGCGCACCGGCACCACGGCGCGCACCGAGGGCCCCAGGGTGCCGGTGTACGTCTCCAGCACCCGACCGCCGGCCAGCGCGGCGGCGGCGTTGCCGCGGAAGGGCCGGCCCAGCTGGGCGGGGTCGGGGTGGGTCCAGCGCAGCGTGGCGGCGTCCATGACGGTGATGAAGTCGGTGCCGGTGCGCTCGCGCACCTCCTGCACGTGCCGGCGCACGCCGGCGCGCACGCCGGCCAGCGCGGGGTCGGCGGTGCCGCCGGGCACGGCCAGGCCCGCGCGCACGTCCGGGGAGGTGGCCACGGCCTCGGCGACGCCGGTGACGAGGCGGCCGGCGTCGCGGCGCCCGTCCTCGCGCAGCTGCTGCACCAGCGCGGCCGTGCAGGCCAGCGTGACCAGGCAGACCACGAGCAGCTGGAGCACGAACACGCGCGAGGCCAGGGTCCAGCGCCGCCGGTGGTGCTGGGGGCGCCGGCGGCGCGCGCGGGCGGGCGCGCCGTGAACGAAAGGTGCACAAGCGCGCACCGCGCGAGAGCGTGTGAGCACCATCACCTCCGTACCCCCGGTCGAGGAGGAAACCCCGTGAGCACAGGCGCTCAGCCCGGTACCCGCAAGAAGGACCGCACCCACTACCTGTACATCGCCGTCATCGCCGCCGTCGCCCTCGGCATCGCGGTGGGCCTGCTCGTCCCGGACGTCGGTGTGGCGCTGAAGCCGCTGGGCGACGGGTTCGTCGACCTCGTGCGCATGATGATCTCCCCGATCATCTTCTGCACGATCGTGCTGGGCGTGGGGTCGGTGCGCAAGGCCGCCGAGGTCGGCAGGGTCGGCGGCACGGCCCTGGTGTACTTCCTGGTGATGAGCGCCTTCGCCCTCGTCATCGGCCTGGTCGTGGGCAACCTGCTGCCGGCCACGGACCTGCAGCTGACCGACGAGCTGCGCGGCGTGGGCGCCGAGCGCGCCGAGGAGGCCCACGAGGGCGGCGGCACCGTCGACTTCCTGCTGGGCATCATCCCGACCTCGCTGTTCAGCGCCCTCACCGACGGCTCGGTGCTGGAGACGCTGTTCGTGGCGCTGCTGGTCGGCTTCGCCATCCAGGCCCTGGGCGAGCGCGGCGAGCCTGCCCTGCGCGGCGTCGAGGTGGTCCAGCGGGTCGTCTTCAAGGTCCTGGCGATGGTGATGTGGGCCGCGCCGGTCGGGGCGTTCGGCGCCATCGCCGCGGTCGTGGGCGCCACCGGCGTGGACGCGCTGAAGGCCCTGGCGATCGTCATGGTCGGCTTCTACGTCACCTGCGCGCTGTTCGTCCTCCTCGTGCTGGGCCTGCTGCTGCGGGTGGTGGCCAAGCTGTCGATCTTCTCGGTGCTGCGGTACGTGGCGCGCGAGCTGCTGCTCATCGTCTCCACGTCCTCCTCGGAGACCGCCCTGCCGCGCCTGATCGCCAAGATGGAGCACCTGGGCGTGCACCGCTCCACCGTGGGCATCACCGTGCCCACCGGGTACTCCTTCAACCTCGACGGCACCGCGATCTACCTGACGATGGCCTCGCTGTTCATCGCGACGTCGCTGGGCGACCCGCTCTCGATCGGCGAGCAGGTCTCCCTGCTGGTGTTCATGGTCATCGCCTCCAAGGGCGCCGCGGGCGTCTCCGGCGCCGGGCTGGCCACGCTGGCCGGTGGCCTGGCCTCGCACAAGCCGGCGCTGCTGGACGGCGTGGGCCTCATCGTCGGCATCGACCGCTTCATGTCCGAGGCGCGCGCCATCACGAACTTCATCGGCAACACCGTGGGCACGATCGTGGTGGCCACCTGGAGCGGGACGATCGACAAGCAGCGCGTGCAGACCGTCCTGGCCGGCCAGGACCCGTTCGACGAGCGCACGATGGACCCCTCGCACCACGCGCCGCGCTCCGTCGAGCCCGAGCGCGAGGAGGCGGCCGCCGGGCGGCGCTGAGCGCCCACCGCACCGGGAGGCCCCCACCGCTGCCCGCGGTGGGGGCCTCCCGGTGCGGTG
>NZ_JAAALM010000154.1 GCF_009906395.1 Kineococcus indalonis | reverse complement strand
GGCTGGGGGTGGTGGGTGAGACGGGGGTGCTGGGGGAGGAGGTGCTGCTCATGGTGGTCCTCTCGGTGATCGGGCGGTCGTGAGCGGGGAGCCCTCGTCGGCGACGGGGGGTGGGCACGGCCCGGCGGTGCTCGGGGGTGCCGCTGCGCTCGGGCGTGTGGCTGCGCCGACCCGTGCTGGTCCCCGCGGCTCGGCACGGTTGTCGCTCGCAAGTAGAATGACTAGTCACTCTACTTCGGCGACCGCAGCTCGCCGGGGGTGGCGGCGCAAGGGCCGAGCAGGAGGAGGCACCTATGATCACCGTCGTGAGGCAGAAGGAGCCGGTGCGCGACCGCCTGGTCGAGGCCGCCAGCGAGCTGTTCTACGCCGCCGGGCTTCGCGCGGTCAGCGTCGACAAGGTCATCGAGCGGGCCGAGACGACGAAGGTGACCTTCTACCGCCACTTCAAGTCCAAGGACGACCTCGTGGTCGCCTACCTGCAGACCAGCGCCGAACGAGAACGCCAGGGGGTCCAGGCGGCTCTCGCCGCCTCGGCCGGGGACGTGCCCGGCGCGCTGGAGTCGCTGGGGGAGCTGATCGGCTCCGCGGCGTGCCGTCCGGGCTTTCGAGGGTGCGCCTTCATCAACGCCGCCGCCGAGTACCCCGACGCGGCCAGCGGCCCGCGCCGGGTCGTCGACGCGCACCGGGCCTGGTGCCGGAGCGCTTTCGAGGAGCTGGTGGCGCCGTTGGGCCTGCCGGATGCGGCGGCCGTGGCGCAGGACCTGCTGCTGCTGCGCGACGGGGCCATGGTCGCCGGCTACCTGGACGACCCGGACGGGGTGAGCGCCTCCTTCTGGCGCAGCGCCAAGGCGGTGGTCGGCGTGAGGTAGCCGCCGGCCCGGCCGGTGCACGTGAAGGGCTGGCGATCGCCCCGGCGGCGGGTCGAGGGTCCACCGCCGCCCCTCACCGCGGCAGTGCCAGCGCGGTGACCAGCAGGAGCGCCCACACGAGCACGAAGGCCACCGGGACGGCCAGGAAGAACCACGAACCGCGCCGCTGGTCGCCCTCACGCCGGTGGTGGTCCTCCCAGTCCCGGACCCACCCGCGGCGGGCGGCGGGGTTCTCGGCCATCACCGCCCCGAGCCGGGCCGTCCACAGGTGCACCAGCCGGGTCGTGCTCCGCACCCCGGCCAGGCCACCGCGGCCAGGACCAGGCCGAGCAGCGCCAGCACCGGCGCCACCACCCGCGCCCACGCGCCGTCGCTGGACATCGCTGCGGTGAAGGCGATCGTCAAGAACGCTTCGGCCGCCAGCAGCGCGTTCACCCGCTCGTGCAGCCAGCGGATCTCCGAACCCACCTCGGCGAGGATGGTCTCGACCTGCTCCTGCGGCGCCGGCTCAGGCGCCGCCGGGCCCTCAGCCACGTGCTCCTCCCCGAGCCCGCCGCACGTCCTGCGCAGCAGCAGTCGCAGCGGTGGTCGCAGCGGTGGTCACAGCGGCACCGGGCCCGGTGCCGCGCGCAGTCCCTGGACGTGGCTGTCGGGCACCTCCAGCACGGGGGAGTGACCGCTTCTGGCCGGCTCGCTCCAGGTCGTCGGAGCGGTCCGTCGACGCCCAGAACTTGTCCAGCACCCACGCCAGCAGCGCCACGGGGGAGTCGACCAGGGCGTGGGCCACGGTCTGGGGCCGGGTGGAGGGCTGCAACGAGCACCCTCCGCCGTAGCGCCAGAACCGGCGGGTGTCGGCGACCCGGCGGTCCTGCGCCTCGGTGAGGTCCCCCAGGACCGCGATGCCCCCGACAGGCTCGGGCACGCAGGGGGTGAAGGTGCGCAGCCCTGCGACGTGGTCGGGGTGGTGCACGCCCAGGGCCGTGGCCACCCGCCCTCCCCGGTCCCCGCCGGCGGCGAAGAAGCGCGCGTACCCCGAGCGCGCCATCAGCACGACCCACGCGTCGGCGGTGCGCTCGACGGTCCAGCCGGTCCGCTCGGGCTTGCCGCTGGAGGCGTAGCCGGGGAGGGGGGGCGCGACCACGTGGAAGGCCGGCAGCGATGCGTCACCGGGGTCGGCCAGGGCGTCCACCAGTACCGCACCCACTCGGTCATCACGTCCAGCGGAGGGCCCTGCGACCAGCCCGTCCCCGCGGCGGGCGGGCGCACCGTCTCAGCCTCCGGCACCCGGCTGAGCAGCAACCGCTCGCGCAGGTCGTGCAGGTCCTCCTCAGCCACGCGCAGCTGCCACGGGCGGACCTTCTCAGCCCCGTGCTCGTCATGAACGCTCCCCGCCCTCCGCGCAGTGGGCCTCAGGATGCCACCTGCGCGGCGCCAGCGAGGTCGACGACCGCACGGGAGTGCACGATCGGGCCCGTGGACCGGACGAACCACCTGCAGGCGCTGGTGGACGCGGTGAACGCCGAGGACACCGAGGGTTTCCCGGACTCCTTCACCGGCGACGCGCTCGTGGACGACGACGGGCCCCGGTACCGGGGCCCGCTGCAGGTCGCGGAGTGGAACACCCGGCAGGTCGCCGACGCCGTGGTGGCGACGTGAACCCCTCCACCGGGAACAGCTCCGGCACCGGCCATCGTGCTGCCCGGCCGCGGGAGGCTGCGCCCCGCCCACCCGCGGTGCCGAGCGCGCCTGGACGAGGTCCTGCTCGGGTGGAGCTGTGCGCGCCCTCGACCAGGTCGACCTGGGCTCCACCACCGGGACCTGGACGGCCGTCGTGGGCCCCTCCGGCTCGGGCAAGTCCACCCTGCTCGACTGCGCCGCCGGTCTGGAGCGGGTGGACCCCGGGCGGGTCCTGCTCGGCGAGAGCGACATCACCGACTCCGATGACGAGCAGCTGACTGCACTGCGTCGCACCGCATCGGTCTCGTCTTCCAGGGCTTCAACCTCACCCCCTCCCTGACCGCGGCGCCGAACGTCGAACTGCCGCTGCGCCTGGCCGGGCACCGCCCCCAGAGCGCGCAGGTGCTGCAGGCGCTGAGGGACGTCGGCCTGGGCGAGCGCGCCGAGCACCGCCCTCGCCAGTTGTCCGGTGGTCAGCAGCAGCGGGCGGCCATCGCCGGCGCGGTGGTCACCGAGCCTGAGGTCCTCTTCGCCGACGAGCCGACCGGCGCGCTGGACTCCACCGGCGCGGGGGGGGTGCAGCTGATGCGCACCACCGTGCGCCAGGGGCAGACCATCGTCATGGTCACCCACGACCCGGTCGCCGCCGCCCGCGCCGATGCCATCGTCTTCCTGCGCGACGGGCGCATCGTGGACCGCATCACCGACCCCACCGCGACCGGCGTGCCCTTCCGCGAGCGGCCGGTGCCCGGGGGCGGGCTCGCCGGCCTCTTCACCACCTTCGCCAGCCCCGTGAGCGAGGTGCGACCGCGTCCGCTGCGCGAGGCGTTCCCGGTCGCCGCCGGGCACCTCGCCGAGGGCGCGGGCGACCTCACCGCGCGGGACGGGCCGGGCGGGCGGTGCCCGCCTCGCCGGTGAACTGCTCGACGCGGCCCTTGCCGGCGGCCTTGGCCGCGTACATGGCGCTGTCGGCCCGCTCCAGCAGCTCCCGGTGGTCCAGGACACCGGCGGCGTGCGCCGTCCCGACGCTGGCGCCCACCCGCGCCGGGCCGGCGGCCAGCCGCACCGGCGCCGAGACCACCTCCACGACGCGCCGGGCCACCGCCGCCGCCTGCTCGGCGCTCGCGCCGCGCATCAGCACGGCGAACTCGTCACCGCCCAGGCGCGCGCACACGTCGCCGGGGCGGGTGACCTCCCGCAGCCGGTCGGCGACGTGGCGCAGCAGCTCGTCCCCGGCCCCGTGGCCGAACCGGTCGTTGACGGCCTTGAAGCCGTCCAGGTCCACGAACAGCACCGCGCGGCCCCCCTCCTCGCCGGCCGAGCCGACCAGCTCCTCCTGGAAGCTCGCCCGGTTCGCCAGGCCCGTCAGCGCGTCGGTCCGCGCCTGCGTGCTCAGCAGCCGGTGCACGCGGGCGTTGCTGGCGGCCAGCGCCACCTGGTTGGCCAGCGACTGGAAGGAGACGACGACCTCGGGCTCCAGCGGGCCGGGAGCTCCCAGCAGGATCGAGGCGCCCTCGACCCCGGGCAGGTCCAGGCACACCCACCGGCACGCCTCGCCGGTCGCCGCGTCCAGCTCCGCGGTGCGCAGCACGGGCACCACCGCGCCGGGGTGCACGCCGGCGGGCACCACCTCGGCGGGCAGGTGCGCGGGCGCGTCCTCGAAGGCGCCGGCCACCCCGACGACCACCGCGCGACCGTCCCGCAGCCGCACCGCCAGGGACCGCAGGCCCGGCGTGGCCGTGCACAGCGCCCTGCTGCTGGCCACGGCCTGCTCGGTGATGCGCGCGGGGTCGGTGGTGCCGAGCAGCTGGGTGCCGAAACCCACCAGCAGCGCGTCGCGCTGCGCGGCCCGCTCGCGGGCGAACATGCCCACCGCCAGCACGCGCACCACCACGAACGTCAGGAGCATGACGGGGGCGGTGCCGAACACCGGCGCGGCCTGCGTGCTCGGCGCGTGCCCGGGCACCAGCCCCCACAGCGGCAGCGCGGCCACCACCGCCGCGGCGTACGCCGCGCACCGCAGCAGCCCCCGGCGGGTGGAGCTGTGCACGGCGTGGAACCACAACGAGCAGAAGGTGACGCTGAAGACCATCGCCGGCGCGGGGCAGCTGAGCGTGAAGGCGGTGATGGCGGCGCAGTCGGCGGCGTCGCGCAGCACGGACTCGCGCCCGCCGAGGTAGGCGTGCACCCAGGAGGTCACGAGCACCGCGGACGCCCCCAGCACCATCGGCAGGCTCACCGGGTCCGCCACCGCCAGCGGACCGGGCAGCGACATCAGCAGCGCCAAGACCGCGAAGACCAGGAACAGCCAGCGGGTGCGCGGCACCAGCCCCTGCGGTCGGCGCAGGGCCCCCAGCAGGCGCCGCAGGCGCCCCGCACCCCGTGCCGCTGCCGTGCCGCGTGCGCTCCGCGTGCCCACGTCCCCTCCTCCGCCCGGCGGTGGCTCGCCGCCCCCGGTGCCGGAGGGCGCCGAGGTCCTGCCGGCCGTGCCGGTCACCGCGCTCACCGCGCTCACCGCGTTCACCGTCATGGTTCGTCCCGCGGACGGCCCGGGTGGATGCGCCGAACGAGCGGTCCGCGCTGCGTGCCCGGGCCGCGCCCGTCGGGGACCCTCTTCGACGGGGACGTCGGTGCCGTGTTCGACCGGCGCGTCGCCGGCGGCATCGTCGACGACGCGGTCCTGGGCGGCATCGCGTTCGCGGTCGACGAGTCGGCCCCGCCGCTGCTCGCCGTGCGCGGCCGGCCCGGGGACCCGGTGGGGAACGCGGTGCGCTCCGGCCGCCTCAGCGTCCGCGCCGCCCGCTGCGACGTGGACAGCGGCCTGGTCGAGCTCCTCCGACGGCCGGTACCCGCTCAGCTCGGCGTCAGCTGCTGGGCGAGCATCACGAGGATGCCGCTGGGGCCGCGCAGGTAGGTGAGCCTGTAGAGGTCCCGGTAGGTGGCCACGCCGCGCAGCGGGTGGCAGCCGTGCCGGGCGGCGGTGGCCAGGGCCTCGTCGAGGTCGTCGACGGAGAAGGCGACGCGGTGCATGCCGATCTCGTGGGGCAGCGCGGGTCGCGTCTCCACCGCTTCCGGGTGCAGGTACCGGAACAGCTCCAGGCGACCGCGACCGTCGGGCGTCTGCAGCACGGCGATCTCGACGTGGTTGCCGTCCAGGCCGACGGCGGTGTCGGCCCACTCCCCGCTGACCGTGTCCCGGCCCAGCACGCTGAGCCCGAGGTCGGTGAAGAAGGCGATCGCCGCCTCCAGGTCGCGCACCGCGATGCCGACGTTCTCCAGCTCGATGGGCACGCGGGGAACGGTAGCGGGCCACCGGCCGGGGCGGCGTTCACTCCGGGGACCCTGCGAGGCGCCGAGCGCCAGCAGTTCGAGCGCTTCGTGCACCGGCAGGTGGGACGCGGGGCCCTCGTCGTCCTCCTCGCCGGCGGCCCCGTCGCCGGCGGCCCCGTCGCCGGCGGCGGTGGAGCCGAGCAGGGTGTGCCGCAGGCGCAGGTCGTCGTAGCGGTGCGCAGCGGTGAGCGGGGTGTGCTGGCGTTCCAGTTCGTCGACGTCCACGGCGACCTCCCCGAGGTGAGAGCGTCAGGCCAGCCTGACACCGCCCGGGGTCCCGGGCGAGGAGTCCCCGTCCTCGGCTCGACCTGATCCGCCCGCCGGCGGCACCAGGGTGCGCAGGCGGGCGCCCAGCTCCGCCAGCGTCGTGGTGAACAGTTCCAGCCGTGGTGCGGGCAGGTCGCCGAAGAGCTGCTCGGCCAGCCGCTCGTACCCCGTGCGCAGGTCGGCCACCACCGCCTCCCCGCGCGCGGTGAGGGTGACCAGCACCGCGCGCCGGTCGCGCGGGTGCGCCTGGCGGCTGACGAAGCCGGTGGCTTCCAGGGCGTCGACCAGTGCGGTGACGCTGCGCGCGCTGATGCCCAGCGCCTGCGCCAGGACCCGCTGCGGGCTGGGCCCGGCGCCGGCCAGGGCCCACAGCAGGTGGGTGCGCGACTGCGACAGGCCCCGCTGCGCGAGGTCCTCGCGCATGTCCTGCTCCAGCAGCACCGTGCACTCCAGCAGCAGGTCCAGCGCCTGCTGCCGCGCGTCCGTGTTCACCGGTCCGCCGGGACTGCCGGGACTGCCGGGACTGCCGGGCCGGTCGTGCGGTGCGCCGGCCCCCTCGCCGTCGGCCCCGTCGTTGACAGGAGCAGGGGTACGCGCCACATGATGAGAGTACCTCACAATGCGACGAGTTCACGGTGAACGGAGCACACCATGCCCGATGTGTCGAGGGGTCCCCTGGAAGTCGTCACGCAGGCGTTCGCGGCGTTGAACCGCGGCGACCTGGACGCGTGCACGGCGTTGCTGGAACCCGGTTTCGTGATGCACCACGCCGGGGCCGCGCCCGTCCACGGCCGGCAGGTGTGGGAGCACGGTGTGCAGGCGATGCGCACCGCGTTCCCGGACCTGCACGTGCGGGTGGAGGACGCCCTGGAGCAGGGCGACCGGGTGGCGCTGCGGGTGCGCCTGTCGGGGACGCACCACGGGCACTTCTTCGGTGCGCCGCCCACCGGTGGCCGCATCGACTACGTCAGCCACGAGTTCTACCGGGTCCGCGACGGCCTGCTGGCCGAGGAGTGGATCTGCTCGGACAGCGCCACCTTCGCCCGGCAACTGGCCGGCGAGGCTGCGCCCGGAGGGGACGGGCACGCGGCGCACGGGTGAACCCCCGCGCCGGTGAGTTCCCCCGGCGGGCGCGGTCACCCCCTCGACAGGTGCCGGCGAGGTCGACCGGCGGGGCCGAGGGGGGAACGCGTGCACGAGCTCGTGGTGGTGGAGAACGTCTCGCTGGACGGGGTGGCCCAGTCCCCGGGGCGCCCCGACGAGGACACCCGCGGCGGTTTCGCGCTGGGCGGCTGGGCCAGCCGGCTGCTGGCCGACGACCCCGAAGCGGTGCAGGCCGCGGTGGGCGGACAGGGGCGGACGGCGGCGATGCTCTTCGGCCGGCGCACCTACCACGACCTCGTGGGGCACTGGCTGGGCACCGACGAGCCGAACCCGTTCACGGAGGTCCTGCGCAGCACCCCGAAGTTCGTCACCTCCCGCTCCGGCGAGCCCCGGGGCGGCCTGCCGTGGCCGAACTCGCAACTGCTGGTCGGGGAAGCCGTGCAGACCGTGGCGGCGCTGAAGCAGCGCGGTGAGGGGGAGCTGGTGGTCCTGGGCAGCCTCTCGCTGGTGCGGGAGCTCACCGCCGCCGGGCTGGTGGACCGGTTCGTCCTGACCACCCTGCCGGTGGTGCTCGGGCGCGGCACCCGGTTGTTCGGGGGCACCGCGCTGGACCTGCGGGTGGAGTCCAGCACCACCAGCGCGGGGGGCGGCGTGGTGGCCAGCTACCGGGTGCGGCGCCGCTGAGCGCCCCTCACC
>NZ_JAAALM010000153.1 GCF_009906395.1 Kineococcus indalonis | reverse complement strand
GGCCGGCGGTGAGGCTCACCGGCGCGCCAGCGGGGAGGTGAGGGCCGCGGCCGCGCGGCGCACGGCCTCGTCGAGCTGCTCGGGGGTCAGGTCGGAGAACCCCCACCGGAAGCGGTCGGTGAGCTCGTGCGGCCCGGCGGGGCTGAAGTAGCGGCCCAGCGGGAAGTCGACCCCGTTCTGCCGGGCGACCTCCAGCGCCCGCTCCAGGTCGATGCCGGGGTCCAGGACGCGGCCCCAGGAGAAGATGCCGCCGTCCACGGCGGGCAGCTCCACGACCCCGTCCAGCTCGCGCTGCGCCGCGGCGCGCAGGGCCTCGTGCCGCCGGGCGAGCACGGCGCGGGTGCGGGCCAGGGAGGTCTCGTACGCCCCGGGCTCGCGCAGGAAGCGCAGCACCGAGCGCTGCACCACGAGGGAGGTGTGCTGGTCGGAGTCGCGCCGGGCGTCCTGCAGGGCCGGGACGAGCCACTCCGGGCCGCTGACCCAGCCCAGGCGCAGCCCCGGGCCGAGCGTCTTGGAGAACGTGTTGACGTGCAGCACGTTCTGCGAGGCGGGGTCCAGGTCGGGGGCCCGGCCCCCGTCGAAGCGCAGCTCGCGGTACGGGTTGTCCGAGAGCAGCAGGAACCCGTACCGCTCGGCGAGCTCCACCAGCCGGCGCCGCACCGCGAGCGGCTGGCTGGCCCCGGTGGGGTTGTGGAAGTCGGGGATCGTGTAGAGCACCTTGGGCCGGGCGCCGGCGCGCAGCGCGTCCTCCAGCGCGTCGGCGTCCAGGCCCTGCGGGCCGGTGGCCACGGGCAGCACCTGGGCGCGGCGCTGGCGCAGCAGGGTCAGGACCAGCGGGTAGGTGGGGTTCTCCACGGCGACGACGTCGCCGGGGTCGAGGAGGGCGTCGAAGAGCAGCGCCAGGGCGTGCAGGGCGCCGTTGGTGACGACGACGCGCCCGGGCTCCACCCCCTCGTCGGCGCCGATCCACTGGCGCAGCTCGGGGATCCCCAGGGGCACGGAGTAGCGCAGCGACGGGGCGGCGGGGTCGGCCAGCTCCTCGGCGAAGGCGCGCGAGAGCTCGGCCAGCGGCAGCGCGGCCGCGCCGGGCACGCCGCCGTGCAGGCCGATCGTGCCGGGCACCGCGGTGGCCGGGCGGGGGCCGAAACCGGTGGCCGGCAGGACGGCGCGGGCCCGGCGGGAGAGCAGGTGGGGGCTCGCGGGCCGCGGGTCCGCGGCGGGCCGGCGCTCCTCGGTGGTGGTCACAGGGGTTCTCCGTGGGGTCGCGGGCGCGCTCGGTCCCGCCCCGGGCCGGGACGGCGGGGCGGTGCGCGCGGGTGAGCGGCGTGGGGTTCTCGGGTGCCCGCGGGGACGGCGGGTTCCGCGGGTGTTCGCGGTGCTGCGCCGCGGTGGCGGCGCGGTGTCAGCGACAGGCCGACGCGCAGCGCCGGCACAGGTCGACGACGCGGCGCGAGCGGGAGCAGAAGCTGCGAGGACGGCGCAGCGGGCCGTACGGCATCGTTCCTCCATCGTTCCTGGCGGAAGCACCCGCACCCGTTCGCACGGGGGGTTGCTGCGGCGTCGTCGAGCCAGGTCTCTCGGCCGCTCTCGATGGGTTGCACGCTCACTGTGGCGTGCGGGGGACGTCTTGTCAACGATCCGGCGCCCGGTTCCCCCGAGGGGTCCCGGGCACCGGGAGGCGTTGCGCTACAGGGCCTTGCCGGGGTTGAGGATCCCCAGGGGGTCGAACACCGCCTTCACGGCGCGCTGGAGCCCGCGCACGCGCTCGGGCAGCTCCTGCCCGATCCAGCGCTGCTTGGCGGTGCCGATGCCGTGCTCGCCGCTGATGGTGCCGCCCAGGCGCAGCGCGGTGGCCACGAGGTCGTCCGCGGCGGCCTCGACGCGCTCGCGCGCGTCGGGCAGGTCGGCCCCGGCGGACAGCAGCGGGTGGAAGTTGCCGTCGCCGGCGTGGGCGACGGCGCGCACCTGCACGCCGTGCTCGTCGGCGATGCGGCGCAGCTCGCGGTGGAACGGCCCGATCTGCGACTTGGGCACCGCCACGTCCTCGCCCACCGCCACCTTCTCGGTCACCGGGCCGCGGCCCGAGCGGCGCAGCTCCCAGTGCTCCTCGGCCTCGGCGCCCGCCAGGTGCCGCACCCGCCCGCCCGCCGCGGACAGCGCCGCCGCCAGCTCCTGCGCCTCGGCCGCGGCGCCGTGCCCGTCGGTCTGGACGAGCACCAGGGCCTCCCCGCCGGCGGCCAGGGCGGTGCCGGAGTGCGCGTCGATGTCGCGCAGGGTCTGCCCGTCGAGCAGTTCCAGCACGGCCGGGCGCGCGGCGCCGGCGGTGACGGCCAGCAGCCCGGCGGCCGCGTCGTCCACGGAGTCGAACCAGACGGCCAGCGTGCGCTCGTCGACGGGGCGCGGCCGCACCCGCACCGTGACGCCCACGACGACGCCGAGCGTGCCCTCCGATCCGGTGAACAGCCCCACCAGGTCCAGGCCGGTGACGCCCTTGATCGAGCGGTGGCCGGTGGAGATCAGCTCGCCGTCGGCCAGGACCACGTCCAGGGCGAGCACCGACTCGCGGGTCACGCCGTACTTCGCGCAGCGCAGCCCCCCGGCGTTCGTCGCGATGTTCCCGCCGATGCTGGAGATCCGCCAGCTCGCCGGGTCCGGGGCGTAGCGCAGCCCGTGCGGGCGCAGCGCGGCGTCGAGGTCGGCGCCGAGCACGCCGGGTTCGACGCGGGCGACCTCGTCCGCGGGCGAGACCTCCAGCACGGCGTCCAGGCGCTCGGTGGACAGGACGACGCCGCCGGCCACGCCGGTGGCGCCGCCGGACAGGCCCGTGCCGGCGCCGCGGGTGACGACGGGCACGCGGTGCCGGCTGGCCCAGCGCAGCGTCCCCTGCACGCCGGCGACGTCCGCGGGGCGCACCAGGGCGAGCACGCCCGGGGCCGGGGGCGTGCCGGAGCGGTCGGTGACCTGCGCGGGCGAGAAACCCGTGCGGACGGCGTCCGGGCCGAGCTGGGCGAGCAGCTCGTCCAGGGCCTTCCCGGCGCCCGGGCGCGGCGCGGGCACCGCCTCGGCGGGCGGGTGCAGCGGGGCGGGCGTGGTGGTGCTCATGAGCGGTTCTCCGTTCCCATCGGTCCCGGCAGGGGCACCTGGCGTGGGCGCAGGTTGCCGCGGCGTCCTCGAGCCGGGTCTCTCGGCCGCTCCGGATGGTCGAGGCGAGGGTAACCCCCCGCGGCGTCGCGTTGACCCCTCCCGACGGAACTGGCAGGCTGGCCGCAGGTCATGAGCGCCGACGTCAAGCCCCGGCTCGTCGGCCGGCAACCCTCTGCCTGACGTGGGGTGCCCCGGGTGAGGACCAGGTCCCGGGGGAACCCCCGGGGCAAGGCAGTGGCGCGGGTTCCGCGGAACCCGCCACCCGAGCGAGGGAAGCACCGTGGAGCACCGACCCCGAACCCCCGACGTCCACGTCCTCCCGCTGCCGCGCAGGGCGAGCGCACCGCCGGTGCTGCAGGTGCACGGTGTCGTCGAGCACGGCGACGAGCGCGGCCGGACGCTGGGTTTCCCCACCGCCAACGTCGCCGTGCCCGAGCACGGCCTGCGCGACGGGGTGTGGGCCGGCACCGTGCGGCTCGGCCCGGACGGTCCCGAGCGCGTCGCGGCGGTCTCCGTGGGGCACCGCCCCACCTACTACGGCAAGGACGGCGCCCGGTTGCTGGAGGCGCACCTGCTGGACTTCTCCGGGGACCTGTACGGGCGCCAGGTCGTGGTGAGCCTGCACGTGCGGCTGCGCCCGCAGCGCAGGTTCTCCGGTTCGGCCGACCTCGTGGAGCAGTTGCGCCGTGACGTCGCCGACACCCGCGCCTGGGCGGCGCAGGACCTGCTGCCGGGCTGATCCGCCAGCGGCCGGAGGAACTCCTCCCACTCCCGCGAGGGCATCTCGCGGCGCACCGCGGGCGCCACCTCGGCGGCGAACAGCTCCAGCGCGGAGCGCTGCTCGGGCACCGTCAGGCCCTGGCCGTCGACGCCCAGGGCGAGCAGCTCGTGCCCGAACGCGGCGTGGTAGGCGCCGATCTTCTCCAGCACCTCCTGCGGGGAGCCCACCAGGGCGGGGCCGTGATCGAGCGCGTCCTCGAACGACGTGAACGGCGAGGCGTTGTGCGCGGCGGCCGGGGTGGCCGTGCAGCGCTCCCACAGCGGGCGGAACCGCTCGCGCGCCTGCTGGGAGGTGCGGGCCAGGAACACCCCGCCGCAGCCGGCGCCCACCAGCGCCCGCGCCGGGTCGTGGCCGTGCTCGGCCAGGCGGGTGGCGTTGGCGGAGAAGAGCGGTTCGCCGTACCGGGCGGCCAGCTCGGTGGACTCGCGGCTGGAGGCGGAACCGTGTCAGACGCGCGGGGGGCCGTCCAGCGGGCGCGGGTACGTCGTCGCGCCGCGCAGCGGGGGCCGGTGGCGCCCGCTCCACGTGACGTCCTCCTCGCGCCAGAGCCGGTGCAGCAGCTCGTGGTGCTCGCGGTTGCGCTCCCACTGGTCGGCCGGGTCGAACCCGAACAGGGCCGACTGGTGCGCGTCGTCGCCCTTGCCGATGACGACCTCGAGCCGGCCGTCGGAGAGGTGGTCCAGGGTCGCGTGGTCCTCGGCGACGCGCACCGGGTCCAGCAGGCTGAGGACGGTGACGGTGGTGAACAACCGGATCCGCGACGTGCGCGCCGCCAGGTGCGCCAGGACGACCGTCGGGGAGGAGAGGAACTCCGGGGAGTGGCGCTCGCCCACCCCGAAGGCGTCCAGGCCGAGCTGCTCGGTGAGCTCGGCGGCCCGCACCACCTCGCGGAAGCGTTCGCGCGGCGCGGTGGTGCGCCCGCCGGCGACGTCGCCGCTGGTGCCGGTGAGCGACGTGACGAGGAACTTCACGCGGGCTCCAGCTCCTTCTCGAAGGGCAGCGGCCCGATGGTCTCCGGGTCGGCGTCGACGTCGAACAGCGGCCGGAACCCGGTGCGCAGGTACAGCTCACGCGCCTCGGGCTGGCGCGGTCCCGTGGTCAGGTACAGCCGCGAGTAGCCGGCCGCGAGCGCGCGCGACTCCAGCTCGGCCAGCACGCGCCGGGCGAGCCCGCGGCGCCGGTGCGCCGGGTGCGTCCAGATGCGCTTGAGCTCCGCGGTGCGCGCGTCGTGGCGGCGGTACGCCCCGCCGGCGACGGGCCCGCCCTCCTCCACCAGGAGCAGCAGCAGGCCGCCGTGCTGGGGCTCGAACTCCTCGGGCGGGTGGCGCAGCAGCTCGCCGCGCACCTGCTCGGGGGTGCCGCCGTAGCGGGCGCCGTACTCGCGGGCCAGGTCCTCGAACAGCGGGCGCGCCAGCTCGTCGCCCACGCCGACCACGCGGGCGAGCAGCTCTCCGGGCTGCGCGCTCACCGGACGTCCTCCAGCGCGCGCCGGCCGGGGATCGCCCGGAGCAGCTCGAGGGTGTACGGGTGCTGCGGGTGCGCGAAGACCTCCGCGGTGGCGCCGATCTCGACGAGCTCGCCGCGGCGCACCACGCCCACCCGGTCGCTGACCTGCCGCACCACGGCCAGGTCGTGCGAGATGAACAGGTAGCTGAGCCCGTGGTCGGCCTGCAGCTGCACGAGCAGCTCCAGGATCTGCGCCTGCACCGAGACGTCGAGCGCGGACACCGGCTCGTCGCACACCACGAGGTCCGGTTCCAGGGCCAGCGCGCGGGCGACGGCGACCCGCTGGCGCTGCCCGCCGGACAGCTCCGCCGGCTTGCGGGTCAGCACGTCGGCGGGCAGGCGGACGTCGTCGAGCAGTTCCGCGGCCCGGCGGCGGCGCGAGGCGCGGTCGCCCACGCCGAACGCCCGCAGCGGTTCGGCGATCGTCTCGCCGACCGGCACGCGCGGGTCCAGCGAGGCGTAGGGGTTCTGGTAGACCAGCTGCGCGCGCCGGCGCAGCGCGCGCCAGGCCGCCCCGCGCAGCCGGGAGGTCTCACGACCCTCGAAGCGGACCTCCCCGGAGGTGGGGCGCTCCAGGCCCAGCACGAGGCGCGCGGTGGTCGTCTTGCCCGAGCCGGACTCCCCCACCAGCGCCAGGGTCTCCCCGCGGGCCACGGTGAACGAGACGTCCGACACGGCGCGCTGGACGCCGCCGCGGCCGGGCAGGGCGAACTCCTTCACCAGCGAGCGCACCTCCACCAGCGGCTCGCCCGGGCGCGGCTGCGGCGGGGCCGCCGACGCGCCCGCGGGGGTGCGCGGGCGCGCGCTCAGGCGCGCGCTGGACAGGCTGGGCGCGGCCGCCAGCAGCGAGCGGGTGTACGGGTGGCGCGGGTCGGTGAGGACCTGCTGGGCGCTGCCCACCTCGACGACCTCGCCCTGCGACATGACGACCACGCGCGAGGCGCGGTCGGCGGCCACGGCCAGGTCGTGGGTGATGAGGAGCACCGCGGTGCCGGCCTGCCGGGTCAGCAGCTCCAGGTGGTCCAGCACCTGCCGCTGGACGGTGACGTCCAGGGCGCTGGTGGGCTCGTCGGCCACCAGCAGGCGCGGGCCGGCGGCCAGCGCGGCGGCGATGAGGACCCGCTGGCGCATGCCGCCGGACAGCTCGCCGGGGAACTGCCGGGCCCGCACGGCGGCGTCGGGCAGCCCGGCGGCCGTCAGCAGCTCCACGGCGCGCGCGCGGGCCGCGGCGCCCTTGGCCAGGCCGTGCACGACGAGCGCCTCGGCGACCTGCTCGCCCACGCGCTGCACCGGGTTCAGCGACAGCGTGGGGTCCTGCGGCACCAGGCCGACGCGGGCGCCGCGCACCGCGCGCCACGCCCGCTCCGGCAGGCCGACGAGCTCCTCGCCCTCCAGCAGCACCGAGCCGGCGTCGACGGACCCGCCGGCGGCCAGCAGCCCCACCACGGCGTGCGCGGTGGTGCTCTTGCCCGAGCCGGACTCCCCGACCACGGCGACGACCTCGCCGGCGCGCACGTCGAACGAGGCGCCGTGCACCACCTCGCGGCGCCCGCCGCGCGCGGCGTACGACACGCGCAGGTCGCGCACCCGCAGCAGCGGCGCACCGCCCTCGCCGCCCGTGGCGCCGTCCGTCGGGCTCGCTGCACCGGTGTCCCGTGCGCTCACGTCGCGGTCCCCCTCTCCAGGGCCCGGGCCACGCGGTTGGCCGACAGCACGACGGCCGCCACCACCAGCCCGGGCAGGGTGGTCAGCCACCACGAGGTGGCCAGGTAGTCGCGCCCGCCGGAGACGAGCGAACCCCACTCGGGGGCGGGCGGCGGCGCGCCGAAGCCCAGGAAGCTCAGCGCCGAGACCGCCAGGACGGCCACCCCGAACTCCAGCGCGGCCAGCGCCAGCACCGGCCCGGCGGCGTTGGGCAGCACGTGGCGCAGCAGGACGCCGGTGGTGCGCACGCCCGAGGCGCGGGCGGCCTCCACGTAGGGGGCGGCGCCGACCTTGAGCACCTCCGCGCGCATGACGCGGGCGAAGTTCGCGACGGTGCCCACGCCCACCGCGATCGCCACCTTCACCGTGCCGAAGCCCAGCGCCGTGATGAGCGCCATCGACAGCAGCAGGGCGGGGATGGACAGCAGCACGTCCATCGCCCGCATGGCGACCTCGTCGACGACGCCGCGCACGGACCCGGAGACCAGCCCGATGGCGGTGCCGGCCACGAGGCCGATGAGCACCGCCAGCACGGTGGCCTGCAGGGTCAGGGCGGCGCCGTGCACCACGCGCGCGTACAGGTCGCGCCCGAGGTGGTCGGTGCCGAACGGGTGCGCGCCCGAGGGCCCCTGCAGCCGGTCCGCGGCCACGCCCTCCACGGGGCTCTGCCCGGTGAACAGCGAGGGCACCAGCGCCCAGGCCAGCACCACGAGCAGCACCAGCACGGCCAGGACCAGGCCGGGGCGCTGGTGCCCTCGCTGTTCACCGGGCAGAGCCCCGTGGAGGGCGTGGCCGCGGACCGGCTGCAGGGG
>NZ_JAAALM010000152.1 GCF_009906395.1 Kineococcus indalonis | reverse complement strand
TCTCGGTCAGCACCCTGTCGCGGCTGGAGTCCGGCGAGCGGCGCGCGACGCTGGAGCTGCTGCTGCCGCTGGTGGCGCGCTACGAGGTGAGCCTGGACGAGCTGGTCGCCCCGCCCGCGCCCGCCCGGCGGCGCCGCTCGAGCAACCGCCCGGGGGTGACGTCGCTGCCGCTGACGCGCGCGCCCGGGGGGCTGCGCGCCTTCAAGACGGTCCTGGCGCCGGGCGTGGGCGAGGACGTCGAGCCGCAGGTCCACGAGGGCTACGAGTGGCTCTACGTGCTCTCGGGGACGGTGCGGCTGCGGCTGGGCGAGCGGGACCTGCGCCTGCCGCAGGGGGAGGCCGCGGAGTTCGACACCCGCCTGCCGCACGCGGTGAGCAACCCCGGCGCGGTGCCGGTGGAGCTGCTGAGCCTGTTCGGCCCGCAGGGGGAGCGCATGCACGTGCGGGCCCGCCCGCGCGGGCGCTGAGCGTCGCGGCCGCCGCCGGCGCTCAGGTGGCGGTCAGCACCTCCAGGGCGGTGCGCGAGACGGGGCGGTCGGCGAAGACCACCCGCACCGCCGCCGGGTCGGGGTTGCCGGCGTCGGGGCCGCGCCACACCCGGAACAGCCCGGCGCGCTCCGCGGTGGCGGCCGAGCGGGTGTTGCCCTCCAGCAGGTACGCGGTGACCGGCAGGTCCGGGTGCGCGCGCCGGGCGGCGGCCACGGCGGCCGTGGACAGCTCGCTGGCGTACCCCTGCCCCCAGTCGCGCCGGTGCAGGCGGTAGCCGAGGTTCCACGCCACGCCCAGGCGCAGGTCGCAGCCGCCGGTGCCGACCAGGCGCCCGGCCTCCGGGCCGTCGGCCAGGCGCGCCACCCAGCTGCCCAGGCCGGCGACCCGCCAGCTCTCCGCGATGCGCTCCAGCAGCAGCGCGGTGCGCGTGCGGTCGGTGTGCCGGCCCGCGGGCAGGTGCTCCCACACGGCCGGGTCGGAGTAGAGGGCGAAGACGTCCTCCAGGTCGCTCAGGCGCGGCGGGGAGAGCAGCAGGCGGCCGGTGCGCTGCACCCCCGTCGCGTCGGGGGCACCTGCGGGGGAGGGGGCGTGCGGCACACCGCCCATCCTCACCCCTGCCGCCCGCCCCGCCAGCCGTGCAACGGGAACGGGCCCCGGCGCGTCTGAGAAGTTGCCACCACGAACTTCCCGAGGAGGGGCCACCGTGAGCACCGTCCACGCCCGCCGCACCGCCGCCCTGCTGCTCGCCGCGCTCGCGCCGCTGCCCCTGGCGGCCTGCTCCGGCGGGCAGGACGCCTCCGCCGGGGCGCCCGCCACCGCCGCGACCACCGCCGCGGCCACCGCAGCGGCCACCGCAGCGGCCACCGCCGCGGCCACCGCAGCGGCCACCGCAGCGGCCACCGGGGGTGGCGGGGTGCCCGCGGGCGCCGGCACCGCCGCCACCGTCGACCTCGACGGCGACGGGCGCGGCGACACCCTGTGGCTGGCCGACACCGGCGGCCGGCGCCTGCTCGGCGCGACGACCACCGCGCACGGCACCACCTCGGTGGAGTTCACCTCCGCGGCCCCGCAGGCGGCGAGCGCGTCGGCCGCGGTGCTGGCCTCCGGCGCCCCGGTGGTGCTGCTGGACACCGGCCGCTCCGTGCAGCTGTACGCCTACCGGCAGGAGGGCGCGGCCCTCGTGCCCGTGCCCGGGCCGGACGGCGCGCAGTACTCCTTCAGCCTGGGGTTCAGCGGGTACGGCACGGGCCTGGCGTGCGAGCGCGCCGTCGACGGGCTGCACCTGTACGGGGTCGACGCCGTGGAGGGGGGCGGGGGGTGGACGGTCGCGCGCACCGAGGTCCTCGTCGACGCGAACCGCCTGCACGCCCGCAACGGCGCCACGCGGACGGTGGCGAGCGGGGTCGGCGCGGACGACCCGGCGGTCACCGGGGCGCGCGGCACCACGTGCGGGGACGTGCCGGCGACCGCCGTCGCCGGCGAGCCGCAGGGCTGAGCGGGGCGGGGCGCGGGCGCCCGCGCACCGGCCCCCACACGGGAATGAGCATCGTTACCGGGTCGTTGTGGAGGGTGTCCGAGCTCGAAGGGAGCGCCTGTCATGGCCAAGCACGCCGACGTCCGCCCGGTGGTCAAGCTCCGGTCCACCGCCGGGACCGGGTACACCTACGTGACCCGCAAGAACCGCCGCAACGACCCCGACCGCCTCGTCGTGCGCAAGTACGACCCGGTCGTGCGCGAGCACGTGGACTTCCGCGAGGAGCGCTGAGGCTCCAGCCGCAGGTGCGACCGGCCGCGGTCCCGCGGGACCGCGGCCGGTCGCGCACCCGTCACAGGGTGGCGGCCAGCTCCTCCGCCGCGCGCACGGCGGCGGCGAACTCCGCGTCGGCGCGCTCGCGCAGGTCCGCCAGGTCCGGCAGCCGGTCCGCCAGCGTCGCGCTGGTCTGCACCACCGTCACGTCCATGCCCAGCGCGTTGCCCAGCACGATCCGCAGCACCGGCACGCCGTGGTCCCACGTCTCGGTGGGGGTGCCCGCGTCGTAGACGCCGCCGCGGCTGCTGACCACCACCGCCGGGCGCCCGGCCAGCGGCTGCACGCCCTCGCCCGTGGTCACCCCGGGCACGTGGACGCAGTCGATCCACACCTTCAGCGTCGAGGGGACCGTGTAGTTGTACAGCGGCGCCCCCACCAGCACGGCGTCCGCGGCGAGCAGCTCGTCGAGGACCTCGCGCTGCAGCGCGTCCCAGTCCGCGGGCGGGGTCGCGTCGGCGCGCCGCGCCGCGGCCGGCCAGTGCAGCTCCGGGTCGGGCAGGTGCGGCAGCGGGTCGCGGTGCAGGTCGCGGTGGGTGACGGTGAAGTCCTCCCCCCGCGCGCGCCAGGCGGCGGCGAACGCCGCGGTGATCGCGCGCGAGCGCGAGCGGGTCAGGTCCGCGGAGGAGTCCAGGTGCAGGAGGTGGGGCACCGGGCCAACCTACCGACGCCCTCCCGTCCGCCGGGGCCCCTCGCCCCTCAGACCGCCTCGACCGCGCGCGGCCGGGGCCGCTCGCCCGGCCGCGCCGCCGGCCGGCGCAGCCGCGCCACCAGCCGGCACGCCAGGTACAGCAGGAACGACACCGTCGTCACGTACGGGCTGATCGGCACCGTCGAGCCCAGCGCCAGCAGGGTGCCGCCCACGACGGCCACGACGGCGAACAGCACCGACAGCAGCGGCACCACGTACGGCGAGGAGCTCACCCGCAGCGCCGCCGCCGCCGGGGTCACCAGCAGCGCCAGCACCAGCAGCGCGCCCACCACCTGCACGCTCATCGCCACCGACAGGCCCAGCACGAGCATGAACAGCGGCGAGAGCAGCCGCACCGGCACCCCGCGCGCCGCGGCCAGCTCCGGGTCCAGCGAGGCGAACAGCAGCGGGCGCCACAGCACCAGCAGGGCCAGCAGGACCACCGCGGAGATCACGGCCAGCGAGACCAGCTGCGGGTCGTCCACCGCGACGATCTGCCCGGTGAGCAGGCCGAACTTGTTCGCCGCGCGCCCCTCGTACAGCGCCAGGAACAGCACGCCCAGGCCCAGGCCGAACGGCATGAGCACCCCCACCGCGGAGTTGTGCTCGCGCGCGCGGTTGCCCAGCACGCCGAACAGCACCGCCGCCAGCACCGAGCCCACCAGGGAACCCAGCACGACGTCCACGCCCAGCAGCAGGGCCGCCGCGCCGCCGGCGAAGCTCAGCTCGGAGGTGCCGTGCACCGCGAACGGCAGGTCGCGCGCCATCACCAGCACGCCGACCAGGCCGCCGACCAGGCCGAGCAGCGCCCCGGCGTACAGCGAGTTGTGGACCAGCTCCAGCAGGGCGCCGTAGTCGCGGAAGTCGAACACGTCGCCCCAGGACACGGCGGGCACGGCGGCGGGCGCCAGGGACGCGAGGGTCACGAGACCTCCTCGTGGGCGTGCGGGTGCTCGCCGGCCGCGGCGGCGCCGGCGACGAGCACGCGCCCGCCCGAGCGCAGCACCTCCACCGGCGCGCCGTACAGCGACGACAGGGTCTGCGAGGTCATCACCTCGTCGGGCGGGCCGATGCGGAAGCGCCCGCCGGCCAGGTACAGCACGCGGTCCGCGTAGGGCAGGACGGGGTTGACGTCGTGCGTGACGAACAGCACCGCCGCCCCGGTGCGCCGGCGGCACTGGTCCACCAGTGCCGCGACCACGCCGGCGTGGTGCAGGTCCAGCGACAGCAGCGGCTCGTCGGCCAGCAGCAGCACCGGGTCGCCCACCACGCTCTGCGCCACCCGCAGGCGCTGCTGCTCCCCGCCGGACAGGCGGCCCACCGGCTCGCGGGCGTAGGCGGTGGCGCCCACGGCGGCCAGGACCTCGTCCACGCGCCGGTCCGCGCGCCGCGAGGGCAGCAGCGGGCCCCAGCGGTGCCCGTCCAGGCCCAGGCGCACGAAGTCGCGCGCGCGCAGCGGCGTGGCCGGGTCCAGGCCCTTCTGCTGCGGCACGTAGCCGATGCGCCGGTCCCCGCGCCGCGCCGGGCGCCCGGCGACCTCCACGGTGCCCGCGCGCAGCGGCTGCTGGCCCAGGACGACCTTCAGCAGGCTGGACTTGCCCGCACCGTTGGCGCCCAGGACGGCGACGAACTCGCCGGGGGCGACGTCCAGGTCCAGGCCGGACCACAGCCGCCGCCCGCCGTAGGCCAGCTCCGCGCCGCGCAGCCGCAGCGCGGGCGCCGCGGCCGCCTCCGCGCCCCTCACGCGCGCAGCGCCGCCGCGACCGCGTCCGCGTTCGCCGTCATCCACGTCACGTAGTCCTGCCCCTCGGGGAGCGTCTCGGTCACCGGCACCACCGCGACACCGGCCGCGCGGGCCGCGGCCAGGACCTGCTCGGTCTGCGGGCCGGTGGTCTGCTCGTTGTAGACCAGCGCCTTCACCTGCCCGCCGGTGAACAGGTCCAGGGTCTCGCGCAGCGCCGCGGCCGGCACGTCGCTCTCCTCCTCGATCGCCTCGGAGAACTCCTCCGGCGTGACGTCCTCGGCGCCCAGGGCGTCCAGCAGGTAGCCGGGCACGGGCTCGGTGACGGCCACGCGCGCGCCGCGGGTGGCGCCGGCGTCGCCGGCGATCCGCTGCTCCAGGCCGGCGAGCTGGGCGTCCAGGGCGTCGGCGCCGGCGGTGAACGTGGCCGCGTCGTCCGGGGAGGCCTGCACGAGCGCGGCCTCCACCGCGTCGGCGACCTTGCGCACCGTGGCCACGTCGTACCAGACGTGCTCGTTGAGCTCCCCGGTGGTGTCCTTGCCGGACACCTCCACGGCGTCGACCACGACCGGGTCGGCGTCACCGGCGGCGTCGAGCATGGTGTCCACGAAGTCGTCGTAGCCGCCGCCGTTCTCGACCACGACGTCGGCGCGCGAGAGCTCCAGCTGGGTGCGGGTGTTCGCCTCGTAGCTGTGCGGGTCCGCGGAGGGGTCGGACAGGATCGAGGTGACGGTGGCCGCGTCGCCGGCGATCGCGGAGGCGATGGCGCCGTACACGTTCGTGGAGGCCACGACGGTGACGGCGCCGTCGTCGGCGGCGGAGGCGGTGGCGCTGCCCGCGGCGGTGTCGTCCCCGCCGCAGGCGGCGAGGCCGAGGGCGGCGGCGAGGGCGGCGGCGAGGGCCAGCGGCTGGCGGCGGCGCATGAGGAGCTTCCTGACGATGGGAACGGTTGTCGAAAGGGTAACCCCGCCGCCCCGCAGCGCCGGGCCGGCACCACCCCGGTGCGCCGGGCCGGCACCACCCCGGTGCGCCGGGCCGGCACCACCCCGCCCGGCCTCAGCCGTGCACGACCACCGCGGGGGAGGGCGGTGGTGCGGAGCCCGGGGAGCCCGGGGAGCCCAGGTCCTCCAGGGTGCGCGTGCAGGTCGCGATGAGCAGCGGCACGGCGAGCATCGCGCCCACCGCCGGCACCGCCGCGCCGGAGTCGTTCACCGCGAAGCCCACCGCCAGCAGCACCAGCAGCGCCGTGCAGCCCGGCTTCAGCGCCGGGTGGCGGTCGTAGGCGCGCTGCAGCACCGCCACCCCCAGCACCCGCGGGCGCACCAGCACGAACGCGATGAACACCGCCGCCAGCGCCAGCACCAGGCTGAGGATCCAGTTGCCCACCAGGATGCGCAGGTTCTGCGCCGCCTTGCGCTCCACCACCTGCCAGGCGCCGCCGTCGACCAGCGTCTGCACGAAGCGCCCCAGGTGCGTCTGGTCGTCCACCGGGCGCAGCCAGTCCGCCACCGAGATCGCCGCCAGCACCAGCAGCGTGCCGGCGCCCAGCAGCAGCACCCGCCGCCACGTCACCCGCACCCCGCCCACCAGCAGCGCCAGCAGCCCGAAGGCCGGCACGATCGCCGGCGGGCCGCCGAAGTCGCTGCCCAGCACGCCGTCCACGTACACCGCGGCCACGCCCAGGACCACCACGGCGCCCACGGCCGCCCGCCGCCGCCCCGCGCGCAGCAGGTGGTCGGCCACCGCCACCGTCAGCAGCAGCGTGCCCGTGGCGAACAGCGCGAACTGCTGGTTGCCCAGGCCGTAGAAGCGCCCGGCGACCACCGGCTGCAGGCCGTTGAGGCTGGAGGTGATCAGCCGCGAGCCGGTGCCGGCGTCCACCGCGAGCACGCCCGCCGTCACCGCCCCCACCACGCCCAGCGGGCCCAGCGGGTGCCGGCTCCACGGGCCCAGCAGCGCCACGGCGGTCACCACCGCCACGTACAGGGCCACCGCGGCGGTCACCGCCAGCAGGTGCGCGCCGGTGGAGTCCCCGGCGCGCCACCACGGCAGCGTGTTGGCCAGGAACGTGGAGGCGGGCACCGCCCCGTAGACCACGGCCAGGGCCCGCAGCCAGGACAGCACCCGGCGCCGCCCGCGCGCCCCGCCCCACGCCCGGCGCAGCGCCAGCGTCGCCACCGCGTACAGCAGGAGCTGGCTGGCCGCCCAGGTGGAGAAGAACGGCGCCACCAGCGGCTGCACGGCCTGCGCGGCCGCGTCCAGGTCGCGCACCTTCTCCTCGCGCTGCGCCGCGCTCGCGCCGGCGTCGGTGCTGGTGACGGGCGCGCCCACCAGCCCGGCGACGCCGTGGTCGCCGCCCAGCGCCAGCGCCAGGACGGTGGGGGTCAGGTCGGTGGTCTGCACGATGCCGGTCTGGCGGGTGGAGCGGCTGCCCAGCAGCCCGTCGTAGGCGCCGCCGCCCGGCCGCGGGCCGGTGGCGGCGGCGAACTGCAGGTGCGCGGTGCGGCCGGCGTCGGCGGTCGAGGCGGCGATCAGCGTCGTGGCCCCGGCCCCCGTGCTGGCCGCCACGGCCCTCTGCACCGCGGCCACCACGGCGTCCACGGCGGCGACCTGCTCGGCGACCGCGCCCGCCGGCGGCTCCTCGTCGGCCGGCAGGTCGGCGGGGTCGCGCACCCGGCCGGCGTCGACGACGACGACCTGCGCTCCGGACTCCAGCGCGTCCTGCACGTACCCGCCCACGGCCGCCGGGGTGGGCGCCTGCGCGGAGGGGACGTAGCCGTCCACGCGCCCGTCGGAGCGGGCCAGCGCCACCCCCGCGCCCGGGCCGACCGCCAGGGTGCGGGTGCCGGCGGCGGCCAGCGCGTCGCCCAGCAGGCCCGGGCGCGCCCCGAAGGTGCCGGCGGCGGCGATGGCCCGGTACGCCGCCCAGTCCGGCTGCGCGCCGTCGACGACCTCGGCCACCGGGGCGCAGGCGGCGCGCACGTGCTCGGCGGAGGTGCCCGCGGAGTCGGTGGCGCGCCGCCCGGCGGACAGCGCCAGCCAGCCGTCGCCCGGGCACGCCGCCGTGAACACGCTGCGCACCGCCACCGTGCCGATCGCCCCGTCCACCATCGACGCCAGCGCCGGGGTGGCGGTGGCCGAGACGTCCTGCCAGCGCACGCCGCTGAAGCCGACCAGCACCAGCGGGGCGGTGCCCGCGGTGGGGGTGGTGCCCGCGGCGGGCGCGGCCGCGCGGGCGGGCGCGGCCAGCCCCAGCAGGAC
>NZ_JAAALM010000151.1 GCF_009906395.1 Kineococcus indalonis | reverse complement strand
TCCCCCGACCACTCCCCCACCGAACGGCGCCCCGAAAAACGGCCTCAGCGGTTCCGCATAGTAAGCAATATGATGCAAACTCATTGCGAGAGTAGTACAATTGGGACGTGGACACCTTGGGGCCGGGCAGCTCCCTCACCGCCGCGCTGGACGCGTACCTGATCGCGCGCGCCCCCCGCAAGGACTCCCCCAACACCACCGCCGCGCTGCGCCGCGACGTCGCCGGCCTCGCGCGCCGCCTGGCTGACGTGCTCGAGATCGAGCCCGAGCAGCTGCGCATCGAGCACCTGACGCTAAAGGCGCTGCGCCAGGCCTTCGCCGAGTTCGCCCACGACCACGCCCGCGCCTCCATCGGGCGGGCCTGGTCCACCTGGAACGGGCTGTGCACCTTCCTGGTCACCGAAGGCGTCATCGAGGGCAACCCCATGTCCGGTGTCGCCCGCCCCCGCCCCGAGCGCACCCAGCCCAAGGCCCTGCGCGGTGAGGACACCCCCGAGCAGCTGCTGCACGCCATCGCCGCCGGCGTCACCGCCGGGCGCAACCCCTGGCCCGAGCGGGACCTGGCCATCCTCACCGTCCTGCTCGTGGCGGGCCTGCGCAGTGCGGAGCTGCTGGACCTGCGGGTGCGCGACCTCGCCGGCGCTGAAGACGAGCCGCGCCTGCACGTGCGCGGCAAGGGCAACGCCGAACGCTCCGTGCCCATCGAGCCCGTCATGGCCGAGCTGCTGCACGCTTACCTCGACAGCCGCCGCGATCGCTTCGCCACCGCCGCCCGCCTGCCCGGGGACGCCTCCCTGTTCGTGTCCACCTACGGCACTCCCCTGACCCGCAACCAGCTGCAGTACCTCGTGCGGTGCGTCTACCGCCGCGCCGGCATCCACGACCGCGTCCCCCAGGGCGCCCTGGTGCACGCCCTGCGGCACACCTTCGCCACCCGCGTCGTCGCCTCCGGCGGCTCCGCCGTGGAGGTCATGCGCCTGCTCGGGCACCAGTCGCTGACCACGTCCCAGCGCTACATCGACGCCGCCGCCACCGAGCTGCGCACCGCCGCCGCGGGCAACCCGCTGTACCGCACCATCGCCCAGCTGCCCGGCGTCGCACGCTGACACTAGACCGGTGGCTTCTCACGCCCTTGGGTTGGTCGACGGGCGTTCCGCAGAACTCAGCCAGCTGCGTCGTGCGCCAGGCCTCGCGCCGCCGGAACCCCGAGGATGCATGCGGAGATTCGGTGACTGAAGGGCTCAACGATCGTGAGGCCATGGAAGGCGCCCTCGACGTCGTCCAGGGTGAGTGGGTGGTTGGTGAGGTCGCGGTCGATGTCGGCCAGGCGTAGGTAGCGACGAGTGATCGTTGGGCGGATGGCTTCCAGGCGTGGCCGCACCACCCGCAGCCAGCGTTCCGCGACCTCGATGGGGTCAACGGGGTCGGTGACGTCATCCGGCACAGGATGCGCAAGCCCCTTGATCACCGTCCACCGGTCTGCCTCTTCATAGCGGCCGGCCCGACTGGCTGCTGATGCCCAGGCGGTAGCGACGGATGCCATCTGTTCCAGGGCCCGGCGATGCCGTCGCGGCAGGAGATCACGTTCGGCTCGTTCAGCACGGGTGAGCAGTCGGTCGAGGAGCTGCTGCGCTTGCTCGTCCATCGCGGCAGCGTCAGGATCCTCGCTGAGGCGCTGGCGTAACGCCTCAGCGACGGCTTCGAGGCCGAGAGTGGCCTGAGGGTCGTCCTCGGCGAGCAGCATCCAGCGGGGTGCTCCCCCGAGCCGGCTACTGAGGGCGAAGAAGGCCCAGGCGCTGCGGGTGGTGACGGGGCTGACCCGAGCCAGGATGCGCTGCGAGACGTGGCGGTAAGCGTTGTAGGTCGCGGCCGGAATGAGCGCGGTACTACCTGCGACGAGGTCACGTACGGGTGCAAAGGCATCGCGGATGCCGTCCCAAGTCGGCGCCTCGCTGTGCATCTGCTGCGCGTGCTCAGCGGCGTCGACGATGGGTGTGCTGAGCGGCGGCCGGAGGTCGGAGGCGTCGGGCAGGGTGAGGTTGGCGCCGAGTAGGGAGGCGCTTTCGTCCATGCGGGAGCGCAACACCTCATCGGAGCGGGTGGCGAAGGCAGGTGAATCCTGTGGCCACCAGGATTCGATTTCGTCGTGAGGACTGTTCATGCGGTCGACCCGTCCCACCCGCTGCTCGGCAACGCGCATGGTGGTGGGGAAGTCCAGGTGTAGCAGGGCGGAGGCTCCTTGAAGATTGATGCCCTCACTCATGGCATCGGAGCACAAGGCGATGCCGCGGGCATCGCTGCCAGGGCGGAAGGCGTCGGTGACCTTGCGCTTCCCGCTCTGGTGGGAGCCCGTGGCGAGGAAGACCTCGTGCTTGCTGGCCCGGAGCAGGCGGTGCAGGACCACGAGGGTGATGGGCAGGTGGTCGAAGGCGAGCACGAGACGGTGCTGCGCGGCGCAGTCCAGGATGGCCTGCGCTTTGGAGCGGTCGCGGGCATCGGAGAGCTGGCCCGCGAGGTCGCTCATCTGACGGTAGAGGGCCGCGTCGGCGCGGCAGGCGGCTCGCCAGGCGTCGGGGTCGCTCAGCCATTGCGGCAGGGAGCAGGCCAGGTTCGTCCTCGGTGGTGGCTGCTCAGCCAAGACCGCAGCCTTGCCCGCCATGTTGCCGCTGGGTTGCGCCTTGACCTGCTCGTCGATGGCGAAGCGCTGTTGGGCTGCTGCGGTGCCGGCGAGGTGCTCCAGCAGGGCGGCGCGGCTGGAGCGCATGGCCGCGGCGACGTTGTGAGCCGCCAGCCCGGCGGCAGCAGCGAGTCGCCCCTTCAGCCAGGCCTCATCGCCGGTACGGCGACGCATGCTCGCCGGCACGCTGAGGTAGGAGCCGATCCAGCACACGCCTCGCAGGTCGGCGGCTAGCTTGCGGATCTGCGAAGCGAGGTCCTCGTCGGCGGCAGTAGCTGCGGGACGGTAGACGTGGGTGAGGTGCTGTGGGTAGCGGCAGATGCGTCCGGTATCGGGGTGGATGTACGCCTCGGGGTGGGCGTCGACGCCTTCGTTGAGCATGGTCTTGGTGCGCCGCACGGTGAAGCGCTGGATCTCTGCCCGCAAGACGCGCTGCATCTGTGGGTCCATCAAGGCTCGGGCGCGGTCGCGCCGCTCCAGCTGGTCGAGCACTTTCAGGGCCTCGTCGTCGAAGTTGTCCGCTCCGAGCAGGTCCACCAGCGCCAGCAGGTCACGGGCGCCGCTGTTGATGGGGGTGGCGGTGAACAGCAGCTTGTGCTCGGCGGTGCTGTCCCGCACGCTCTGCGTCCGCTTGGAGGCCGGATTAAGGAAGTTGTGCGCCTCGTCCACTGCGAGTATCTGGGCGGTGTTGACCGCCTCGTCGGGCACCTCGACGTCGGAGGGGCGCGAGAGAGTTCCGTGGGAGACCGTATGCAGGCTCAGTCCGCATCGCACCGCCTCGCGTTGCCAGGACGGCTGCACCGAAGGCGGCGAAACCAGAACTGTCAGTCCGGTGCGGACCCGCCCGGTGCTCAGCAGGCGATCCCGGACGGTGCGGGCCAGGTGGGCGCCCATGCGAGTCTTGCCCGAGCCAGTGGCGTCGGCAATCAGGACGCTACCCACGTTCTCTACCACCCACAGTGCTTCGGCGATGCCAGCCACCTGAGAGGGCCACAACCCCTGCCTCGAGGTCGCGTCGGGCAGGTGGTCTTGCGCCCACTGCCCTGACAGCAGGTCCGCGCATGCGCGGGCCAAGGCTTCCTGCCAGGTGACGACGTGCAGCAGAGAGTCCAACAGAGCAGCGAACTGCTCGTTCCACTCCTCCGCCTGGGACCAGTAGTTCTCCGCGATGCCGTACGCAGCGGCGTAGTCGGGCTCATCTGGGCTGAAGCGGACGTTGGCCTCGATCTGTGCCCGCAAGCCGTTGGCAGTGAAGTTGCTGGAGCCGAGGGTGACAGCGTCCTCAGAGGCGTAGATTTTGGCGTGCAGTCGTACCGGCCCGGAGACGAACCGCACTGCTAGGCGGCCCTCCTCCAGTGCCCGCCGCGCCTGGATGATCTTCGCGGACAGGTGCAGGGAGATGCCGCGCTGCTCCAGCCAGTAGGCGCGGACCTCCTGCGCGAACTGCGCAGCCGGCGAGCCGAAGGTACGTCGCTGCCCAGTGAAGGGCTCACTGCCCAGCAGCAGCCGCAGCCGCCCCTTCCCGGTCTGCTCGCGGCGGGCGAGTAGCTCGACCACCTCAGCGATGCTGGCGAAACCGGCCACCATGAGCGCCTCGCCGCTGGCTTCCAGGTCCGTAGAGACCTGCTTGGCAACCCTGACGCCGGCATGGTTGAGAGGGAACCGCGTCGGGTCCGGCCAGGACAGGCGAGCCAGGCGCTGAAGGATGAAGCCCGTCCCAGCTGCACTCCCCTCGCCGAGACTGAAGAGGTCCTCTGCCTGAGGGTCCTGTCTCCTGTGCGGCATGTCCCTCTCGTCCTGTCGGTGCGTGCGTGTATCCACCACGGCAGACGTGGCTTCCGGCTAGGCACCGCAAGCTTGCACGAGCCCTCCGACAAGAACGCTCCGTGGTCAGATCGCCACGCCGACGGCACTGAGATCAGCTAGTGACCCGGCACAAGGTCCCTCACGAGCCCGCAGAGGCGGGTCAATCCTTACCTTCGTCCTCCTTCCGGCGGCGCAGCTCCTCGCGCAGCTCCTCGCGCAGCTCCTGCAGACGCTGCCCGCTGGGCTCGTGGGTCCACTTGTCCCCAGCCGTTGACCTGACTACCGACGCAGGCTCGCAGTGCCGGGGAGACCTCCTTGAAGGCTTCGCCCTGCACCTCCAGCCATCTCCCCGCGGCCACCCTGGCCCAGTGGGTCAGTCCCTTGCCGGGCTGCCGATGCACGAGCCGGTCACCGGCCTGGAGGAGTCCAGCGTCCAGTGGGCCCATGAGGGTGCCGGTGCCCTCGCGGGATGACTGCTCCTCCGGCGCGTGGGCTGCGTCCTCGTCGAGCAGTAGGGCCGCGCTCCCTGAGGTCACCCGCTGCGAGAGCGTGCGCGCCATGGCGTAGCGGCTCTGCCCAGGGCACTCCTTTGAGTGCCCGGCGAAGTCCACGCTCACCGGAAAGGGTCACTCGAACAGGTCCTCCACCTCGTCGTGATCGTGTGTTAGCAGGCGGCTGGGCGCTGCCACCAACGCCACCCGCGGCAGCGGCAGGTCAACGCCAGGGCCAAGGCCACTGCCGTGCATGCGCACGGATGCTGTGACGGACAAGCGCGCGGTGCTAGCCATGCAGGACAGGCTGCCCGAGAGGACGGGCCCGCAGGAGGTGTTCCTGCTCGCTCGGCGCCCGTGTGTTCGTGCCGTCGATGACAGCCGCCCCAAGGCGGGTGGTGTCGGGCGGTGACGACCAGGGGTGCTGACCGGCAGGATGAGCTGGTGAGCATGGGAGGTCTGCGAGCCCTGCCGGACGGCTCGGCCGGGAACTGGATCGCCAGCCGGCTGCGCGGCTTTGGCAGCACGGTGGCGTGCACGGTGCCCACCGGCTTCGCCGCCTACGCGCGCATCCTGCACCCCGTCGACTTCTTCCCCGCACCGCCCTCGACATCGTCGGCGCCGGCATCGGCGAGCGCCGCGTCGGCCCCCGCGGCCGAAGGGCCCGTGGCACCGACAGGGACAGCGCCGCACGGGCTGGTGCCGCAGCGGGCGGGGCTGACGTGGGCGCAGGTGTGCCAGCGCACCGGCCGCACCCCGCACGCCCTCATGCAGTGGCGCTCCATCGGCGCCCCCGCCCTCGCCAGCGCAGGCAGCGAGCTGCAGCTGCCGGTCACCGACGAAGGCCTGTGGGAGGAGGTCAGCGTCCAGGAAGGCACCCTGGAGCCAGCGGCGCTGAGCGCGCTGCTGGAGGTTCTGGCCCCCTTCACCGGTGAGCAGGAGTGCTGTCACGCCCTGTGGGAGGGCTACGGCTGGCTCACCGGCTCCAGCGCCTTCATCGTCTTCGCCTCCGCCGACAGCGAGGGCGGCCCTCCCCCACTGCCTCCCAAGCGCGCCGAGATGCCGCGAGAGCTGCAACAGGCCCTAGCCGCACCGCGCCTGACGCTGCCCGGCCGCTACTACCTGCTCTTCGCCGGGCCGCTGCGCGCCGCGCTGGACATGGGCGATCAGGTCACCGACGACTGGTTCGATGCGCAGTCACCGAACCTGCTGTGGCCGCTCGACCGCTCCTGGTGCCTGGCCAGCGAGATCGACTTCGACTCCACACTCATCGGCGGCTCCGCCGAGCTGATCAAGGCCGTGCTGGCAGCTCCCGGCCTGGAGGCGTGGCAGGTCACCGAGGACGACGACCTGGGCTTGTTCGCCGACACGCTCAACACCTGAGCCCACCATTGAGCCCACCGTTGAGCCTTGCGCTGCATTCGCCATGGCCAGCTGGACCGGACGCACGACGGCCGCCGGGTCGAGGACCCGGCGGCCGTCTGCTGCACGCACGTGCTGATCGACCCGGCAGTCGCCTCTCGGCGAGTGGCCACTCAAAGTGGCGGAAGGTGAGGCCCGGGGACATGCAGCGGGTCGATCACCCTCTACAAGCACCGGCACCAGCCCGGCATTCCCCGCTCTTCCCCGCGTGCGTGGGGTGGCCGCGGTTCATCAGCCCCGGCGCCTCGGCGGGGGCGGCTCAGCGGGGGTCGACCTCGCAGGCCACACCGTCACCGTCGCGGTCCAAGTCACGGCTGTAGCCCTGCTGACCCGCGTACAACGGCGAGCCGATGGTGTTCCACACATCGGTGCAGTTGGCGTAGAAGGCCTTCGACTGGCGCACCACACCCTGGGCGCGCGTCCACGTCAGGGTGCCGCCCTGGAAGTTCTGGTACACCCCGTTGGCGCTGACCAGCTCCTGGCTCGTGGGGTACCCCAGCGTGCCGCGCTCCCAGCCGCGGGCAGCCCAGTAGCTGTAGAAGGCACCCGAGACGCTGTGCGCACCCGTGGCCGGCGACCAGTACAGGGTGCCGCCCTGGAAACGCTGGAAGACACCACCGGCCGCGGGCAGCTCCTCACTGATCGGGAAGCCCAGGAAGGAGCGCTCCCATCCCAGGGAAGCCCACAGCTGGTAGAAGGAGCCGGACACCTTGTGCGCACCGGTGGCCGGGCTCCAGTACAGCGTGCCGCCCTGGAAGACCTGGAAGACGCCACCGGCCGCGGCGGGTTGCTCGTTGGTCAGCGGGTAGCCCAGCGGGCCCCGCTCGAAGCCCTGGCCGGCCCAGTAGCCGTAGAAGGCGCCGTGCACCTCGTGGGCACCGGTGCCCGGAGACCAGTAGATGACCCCGTTCTGGAAGGTGTTGAAGGCACCCACCGCGCCTGCGGTGGGCGCCTCATCGCTGAGCGGGGCGCCGGGCTTGAAGCCGGTGCCGGCCTGCAGGCGCAGCCACTCTTGCTCGATGGCACCGCGCACGTCCTTGGTGCCGTTGGGTCCGGGGTAGGGGGTGGCCTGAGCGGTACCCGCTCCGGCCAGCAGGGCTGCTGCGCTCAAGCCGGCAGCCAGGAAACGGCGCGTCATCACGCCCATGGGGAAGCCTCCACACACGTTCGGTCGGGTTCGGAGCCTAGCGCCGGTGGGGCCACGACGACCTGCTGGACACATCAGGTGACGTACAGCTGCGGCGTGCAGCGCCCCTGCTGGGTCTTCATGCCGGTGAGCACGCCGGCATGCCTTGACCGCGGGGATCGGTGGCAGCAACGACGCACGAAGGTCAAGAGTGGGCAGCCCCTCCGCCCCGCCGGCCTGCAGGCGCATCCACCGCCTCAACGATCTCCCGCCTGCCACAGCCCTCTCGGCTGATGGGTAGCCCGGACAAGCGATGGCCGACGCGCTCAGCGGGCATGCCGGCGCTGCGAGCGAGGGAGCTCTGTCACAGTGGAGAGGTGACGACGCGGCTGAGAGCGCGCCGCCTGGCCGCTGCAGCGGCCGCCGGTGCCGCGGTGGTGACCCTGCTCGCCGGATGCACCCCCAGCACCTCCACGACCCAGGCC